>JBILIM010000160.1:0-4868 GCA_044349985.1 Crocinitomicaceae bacterium | reverse complement strand
AGCAATTGGAAATTTTTGCATCAGGTTTTGATTTTGGCACTGTCCAAATCCACAAGCGTGTATTGATTGGAGATGTATTGAATGACTTGGGCAAAATAGCCGAAGGTATGAATGCTACTGTTATTCTGATGGGAACACATGGAGAAAAGGGCTTACAAAAAGTTTTTGGTAGCTACGCTTTACGCGTAGTTGAAAACAGTAAAGTACCGCTTATTATCGTTCAGGAAGAAACTGTTTACAAGGAAATAAAGAAAATCGTATTGACGATAGATTTGGAAAAAGAAAGTATTCAGATCATCAAGAATGCAGCAGCATTGGCGAAATATTACGGCGCAGAAATCATACTTGTTGGAGGCCAGCACGATGACCCTATTTTCAAAAATAAAGTAAGTTTAAACATGCGTGTTTGCAGGGAGTTTTTAACCAGCGAAAACATCAAGCATGACATTCAATTGTTGGAAAGAAAGCAATTCGACACCAACCTCATCGCATTCTGCGAAAAGGAAAATATAGATATGTTAGCAACATCTTTCTACCAAAATACATTCTATGCCTTTTCTGACAAGTTTGTTCAACACTTGATAATGAACAAATTACACATACCTATGATGACGATTGACAGCACAGCTACGGGTGTGTATTCCCAATTTACTTTTATAACTACTTAGAAAAGGAATTATTTTCCTGGATTGGCGTATCGTACAACGTCTTCTTTAGTTATGGTAGAATCACAAAGAATGGTGAGTCTTTCGATGATGTTTCTCAATTCCCGAATGTTACCGGTCCAATTGATGTTTTTCAGTTCATCGAGTGCTCCATCGTTAAAGTTCTTACGCGAAACCCCTTGTTCATCGCAAACCATGGTCAGAAAATGATTCGCCAAAACCGGTATATCGTTTTTGCGATCATTTAAAGTTGGAACATGAATAAGAATAACTGCCAAACGATGGTATAAATCTTCACGGAAACGTCCTTCTGCTATTTCTTTGCGTAAATCCTTATTGGTTGCAGCCACAACGCGGCAATCTACCTTGATATCCTTTTCGCTACCCACCCGCTGAATGACATTTTCCTGAAGTGCTCTAAGCACTTTTGCTTGCGCGCTGGCTGACATATCGCCAATTTCATCAAGAAAAAGGGTGCCGCCTGAGGCCAATTCAAATTTTCCTTTTTTATCTTTAACAGCAGATGTAAACGCCCCTTTCTCGTGACCAAACAACTCACTTTCTATAAGTTCAGATGGAATCGCCGCACAATTCACTTCAACGAAGGGCATTTTATTTCTGTTGGAGTTATCATGTAAAGATCTCGCCACCAATTCCTTACCCGTACCATTTTCGCCGGTAATTAAAACACGTGCATCAGAAGGTGCCACTTTCTCAATCATTTCTTTGATTTTCAAAATTCCTTCCGTTTCCCCAATAATGGCAGAACCCTTAAATTTCTTAACCGTGGTTTTGAGCTGTTTGCGTTCTTCTACTAAAATCGTGCGCTCATTTGCATTTCTTATGGTAACGAGTATTCGGTTCAGATCGAGTGGTTTTTCAATAAAATCAAAAGCGCCTTTTTTCAGTGCTTGAACTGCAGTGTCAATTGTACCATGACCGCTTATCATAACGATTGGTGTATCTGAACTTTCTTTCATTAGAGCGTCCAATACTTCCATTCCATCCATTAAGGGCATTTTGATATCACAAAAGATAATGTCAAATAAAGAGGCTGTTGCTTTTTCAATACCTTCCTTGCCGTTTTCAGCTTCAACAACTTGATATCCCTCAAATTCTAAAATTTCTCTAAGTGCTCTTCGGATTGCGCGTTCGTCGTCGATGATGAGTATTTTGGCCATGCAGTTCTATTTTATACGAAGTTAAAAAAAGAAACGTGAATTGAAATACATTGAAAAATTGAGGTTCTACAATTCAAACAATGCACCTTCTTTCAAAGAAAAAGGTGATACTAGAATTTCTTCCACCGGCAACTTGGAAAGCACCCAATTTGTTTTTACCGCAGCAATTGGTGCCATTTTCTTTCGGATGGGAATAATCCATGGGTTGTTGTCACGTTCTTGGGTAGTTGAAAAAATCATTTCCTTAAGCACCTTTCTTAAATGCTCAAGATTTAAAGGAATGGCAAGCTGCATTTCAGGAAATGGCTTCTCTTCTATAAACTCGTAAAACGTCTCAAAAGAACCAGAGGCGCCAATGAGAAGGGTTTCTTTTCGATTGTTAAAAAAACCGTTGGACTCCTTTTCCAGAAATGCTTCGATTTCTAATATTTCTTCGGGTCGAAGCGGATCACTCAACGAAAACTGTTGAAATATCCTGGATACACCGATATTCAAACTGACTAAATCTTTGATTTCATTTTCTTTAAACGCAATGAACTCCGTGCTTCCTCCACCGATATCCATAATAAGTCCGCTGTTCATTAAATCATGGGTTCTTGCAACTCCAGAAAAAATTAATTCCGCCTCTTTTTTCCCGTCGATGACGTCTACTGGAATACCCAATTGGTTTTGAATGAAATCCACCAATTCATTTGCATTCAATGCATCTCTTATGGCCGAGGTTCCAAAAGCTTTCACCTGATTCACATGATGGTGGTCGATTGTTTCTTTAAAATGCTGTAGTGTTTGAAAAGCTCTTTTTAGGGCGTCCTCCGCAATGATTTTCTTATGAATACCACCCATTCCTAAGGCTACGCCATCTTTCTCAGCATGAATTATTTGAAATCCATTATCTCTTACTTCAGCAATAAGCAGGTTAAAGGTGTTCGTTCCTAAATCAATGATGGCTTTCAGCATGGCCTATTGCTTTTTCATCCAACGGAAGAGGGTCATTATACGTATTCTATGACCGTGTTGCAAAATTCCATTTCTGTATAGTCTTCCGGCAAGTAACAACATGGAAATTCCAGAGAGTATGAGCACCAATAATGACAAATACAATTCGTATCCATGTCCTGCTTCATAACCTTGTGCCAATTTTACCATTACCACAACAGGCGCTGTAAAAGGCAAATAATGCAGGAAATCCGCAAATGAGCTCATTGGATATTGCATTACATAATAACCGGAATAAACGCTGAAGCACAGCAACATGATGAGCGGTAGAACAAACTGTTGACCATCATTCTCAGAGCCTGCTGTTGCACCTATTGCTGCAAAAAATGAGGCGTAAAACAAGTAGCTAAAAATAAAGAACATGAGGAAAAAACCCAGCATATTGAACAGGTTCAATCGTTCAAAAACGAGATCAACGAAGGCATTGTATTCCAACGAAGTATTTTGAGCTATTGCATTTGGATCTGGAATCTGCATTTTTGCAGGATCGAACATATCGGGAAAAACAACTTCTCGCATGAAATACAAACCGATTCCGATAACTGCAAACCAAATGGCGAATTGTAAAAAAGCGGCCAAACCAATACCTATGATTTTACCTAACATCAATGCTTTCGAATCCACGGATGCTAATAAAACTTCAGCGATACGACTGCTTTTTTCGTAGGATACGCTCCGCAGGATGGTCATTCCAAACAAGAAAATAAAAACGATGATTACAACGCCAAAAAACATACCCACCCATGAGCGCAAATCTGAGCTCGTATCATAGGGATCGTATACATCGCGATAAGTAAGATTTAACGGCTGTTTAATTTTTCGAAATTCCGAGACCGAAACATTCATTTTTTGTTGTAACATGATTTCGTCGAGGCGCCTTTCTAAGTGATACTGCAAACGGGTTTGCATTTTCAACGACGGTTTTTCTCTGAAAAAAACAAAACAAATTTTATTTGCCAAAACCTTTTCGTTAATCTCTACGAGCGCGTCATAGCCCTGAAATTCGGGAGCATCACGAAATTCATCGACTTCAACATACCTGTTTAAGAATTGATAATTGATGGCCTTATCTTCACTCGGCATGATTTTATTTCCGAACAGTCCGGTGGGACAATTGGGCATTTTGGGATCGACCACAAGAACATTCCATTGTTGTTTTCCCTCTCCACCGTAGGTAAAGAGTAAATAAAGAAACGCCAAAATAACAAGTGGTCCCAACATGGCTGTTATCAAGAATGTTCTTGAACCGATACGCTCCTTTAACTCCCGCAATGCAATAATCCAACTATTCTTCATGTATTACATTGTTTTTGGATTGAACTTCATTTACAAAAATATCTTGCATCGACGGATAAACCTCCCATGCTGCTTCAATTTTCACCTGACCCAATAAAGTTTTCAATAAGTCTTCAAAGTTGTTATCCCCTCGCATCTTCAATTTAGCGATGAAACGATCGGCACCTAAAACTTCTTTATCAATCATTTCGAAACCTGTCCAGAGTGCGTTTACAAATGCGATCATATTTCCTTGGAATTTTACTGCATATTCACCCGTTTTTGCGGCATCCTGTAAATCTGTAACTTTTCCTTCGAGTATTTTCTTGGATTGGTGAATTAGGGCTACCCTATCGCAAATTTCTTCCACACTTTTCATGTTGTGTGTAGAAAGGATGATGGTTTTTCCTTCGGCCTTCATTCGGATCAATTCTTTGTTAATCAAATCGACGTTTACCGGGTCAAATCCACTTAAGGGTTCATCCAAAATTAATAGTTTAGGATCGTGTAAAACGGTACAGATGAATTGAACTTTCTGTGCCATTCCCTTTGAAAGCTGCTCGATTCGTTTTTTTTTCCATTCTTGAATTTCAAATTTCTCTAGCCATTCATCGAGTTTTTGTTTCACCTCTCTTTTTTCCAATCCACGCAACCTACCCAACAACACCGCGTGATCTTCCACCGTCATGGATCGGTATAAACCTCTCTCTTCTGGCAAATAGCCAATCGTTTCGAGGTGATGCTGGCGCAT
>JBILIM010000083.1:0-6786 GCA_044349985.1 Crocinitomicaceae bacterium | reverse complement strand
TGGTTTTTTGAAATTGGTTGATGTAAGCTTCAGTTAACACGATTGTTTCTACACCAGTCATATCGAGTGGTTGCGCAACCAGGTATGCATCACCAACTTTGTATACGGTTCTTGGCACCGATTCACCTTTTCCAGCTGGAACGATTCTTCTTGGATCAACACCTTTTTCTTCAACTAAATACTTGTAACATGCACGGGCACGATTCTCAGAAAGTTTTTGATTCGCATCTGCCGTTCCTCGGGCATCCGTGTGTGAACTCAACTCGAGAACGATTTCAGGATTGTCTTTCAATAAATTGTAAACATAAATTAAAGAGTCTTTTGATTGAATCGTAGAATCATTCACGAACACCCATTGATTGAATACATAACGCACCTCTGGAAGTCGAATAGGTTTTTTAATTGGAATTAAATCCATTTCAATCACAAAACTTTGATCATCATTCAACCCCTCTGTAGTAAATTTCTCAATCTTTTTATTTTCATAATACCCCTCCTTTGACACAGATATTTGATATTGCACTCCTGCATTTACATATCTGCTACCGTCTGCTTTTTTATCCCACAAGATGGTATACCCATTTTTCTTGGTATATCCTTCCCACTTCGAACCGTCGGAACCAACAACACTTACTTTCGCATCTTGGATTTTAACGGACTTGTCAATTCTTTCGCTAATGATAACTTGTAAATCGAAAAGGTTTGGAGGAAGAACATAACTGTAAATATCAGCATTGAAAACTCCGTTTGGATCCTTTCTCTCTGATGTGAAGTAACCCGCTTTCTCTGTAAATTCATATAACGAATAATCATTATTTTCAGAATTTATTGGGGATTTAAGATTTGTTGGATTTTGCCAATACACGGTATCTGTAGATTCAACTCTTTCGGCTGAATAAATATCAAGTCCTCCTAAACCTTTCATGCCGTCGGAAGAATAATACAATTTTCCATCTTTACCAAAAGTTGGGAACAATTCATTTCCTACAGTATTGATTCCTTTACCAAGATTGATTGGTTTGGCCCAACTTTCGGACTTTTTATCATAGGTCGAATACCATAAATCTTTACCTCCAATTCCACCTGGCATGTCAGAAGCAAAAATGAGGTACAAACCATCTTCTGTGACACAAGGGTGACCAACAGAAACACTATCGTTAAAGCCATCTTTCAAATTACATTTAACTGGGGTATCCCAATCTTCTTTACCGCTTCTCTTTACCATCCAAATATCACAACCCAAATTTTGTTTCTTTTGATCCGGACATCTTGTGAAAAACATGGTCTTTTTCCCATCAAAACAAACAGAACCTTCATGTTGACCAGTATTCACCTGACCAGATTCATCAATCAGTTTAGGCTCACTAAAGTTTCCATTTTTATCAAATTCTGTCACCCATATATCCATATATTTCTCACAAGAAATAGGATCTAAGTTACCAACATTAGCATCTCTGCTGGATGCAAAATACATCCTATTTTCCTTCATGTCGAAAGTTGGAGCCATATCAATCCCTGACTTATTTACTGATCCTGCATTTTCAACAACATGCTTTGTTTTGTCGTTCATGAAGCTTTTAGCATTCTTACAGTTGTCTATTGCCATGTCAACCCTTTCGTCACCAGGAACCAGTGCCTTATAACTCTCATAGCTTTTTTGGGCTTTTTCAAATTCACCCATCATTCTTAACATTTCACCGTTGCTGTACATTAGCTCTGGGATAATTTTCTGGTAATCAAGTAAAACAGCTCTTTCATACCACTCGTTAGCATCCTTAAATTTATCGGTAAAGCGGTAACATTCAGCAGTTTTGAAAGCCATGTCACCTTTATCTTTAAGTGCCTGTTTTCCTGATTTTTTAATTTTAGAGTAGGCTAAAATACATTTTGCAGCACCCTCACAGTACATGTTACGGTTAAAATAATCATTGGCCTCTATGATATATTTAGATTGACCGAAAACACCAAGAGAAAATCCTGCGAAAATGAAAGTTAAAAGTAATTTGTAGCACATAGTAATACTTTTTCAATTAGGAATTAATTAGCGAAGAAAATAATAATTTGCGAGATTTCATCAAATTTCAATGAATTAATATGAAAAAACTAAAAATTTCGTGCGTTTAAAATCCTTTGAAGGAAAGAAACAGCAAGTGTTTAACTCATTGAATTATACAATATCTTTTACATTAGAAGTATAATTTCTCCATTTTTCTATAAGATTCTCGAATCCTGCCGGAATTTTCGCTTCGAAATGGAGCAATTCATTCGAAACGGGATGTATAAACCCCAATGTAGCAGCATGGAGCGCTTGGCCTGGAATTAATTCAAAACAATTTTCTACAAATTTTTTATAATTCGTTGATATTGTCCCTTTCAGAATAGCATTTCCACCATATTCCAAATCATTAAAAAGTACATGCCCCGAGTGTTTCATGTGAACGCGTATTTGATGAGTACGTCCGGTCTCCAACTTACACTCTACAAGAGAAACAAGTCCGAAACTTTCTACCACTTTAAAATGTGTAACGGCATGTTTTCCTTGAGAGGGATCATCGAAAACAGTCATTACCTTTCTGTTTTTGGGAGATCTTCCAACATTTCCAATTATTGTTCCATCGTGTTTAACATCACCCCAAACCAAAGCGAGGTATTTACGTTGAATGGTTCTTTCAAAAAATTGTTTGGCAAGATGAGTCAAGGCATGTTCTGTTTTTGCAATTATTAATAGACCCGTAGTATGTTTATCGATTCGATGAACCAAACCAGGTCTTCCATAATAATCATTCGGGATTTTAGGGAGGTTATTGAAATGGTAAACCAATGCATTAACAAGAGTCCCTCGATAATTGCCATAACCGGGATGCACTACCATATTCGCTGGTTTATTTACCACAATCAAACTTTCATCCTCAAAAACGATTTCTAAAGGGATATCTTCCGGTATCAGCTCGAGCTCTCTAACAGGATAAGGTAAAACAATAGCGATTTCATCCTTTGGCTTAACCTTATAATTGGATTTGACAGGGAGACCATTTACCCTGATATTACCATTCTTTGCTGATGATTGGATTTTACTTCTTGATGTATTTGGTAGGCGATCAATAAGGAATTTATCGATGCGAACGATTTCCTGACCTAAATCTACCTTAATATTAAAATGTTCGAATAACTCCTCCTCATCAAGCTCTGTTTCACGGATATTTTCTTCCATGAATTAATATTTGATGATTTTAAACAGTTCATCAAAACCAAAAACTTTCAAGAAATAATAACCAGCTGGTAAATCTGAGATATCGAAAAACTGCTTTTCATCTTCAAACTTCAAAAGTTTACCCTCTAATGACCAAAGTTCCATTCCGCTAAAAGAATTCGGATCTGCACTAATGTACAATTGATCTGTTGCTGGATTGGGATAAATTTTAATTTCTTTTTTCGAATCCAATTTATGACTTTCAACACCCAGTTCAGCATCCAAGGAGGTTGAGAATATCGGCCGAATCATAACCGAACCATCTATCATTGACTGGTTCCAAGTAGCGCCCCCATTTACACTGTAATAGGTAAATTGCGAATTGTCATTATTTCGATCTAAACCTACATTTAATCTTTCGGCATCAAATTGTCTCCATCCCACATAAAATGTTGCACCTACATGCACCTTTTGTGTATCAATAAAATAATAGTTGTAAAATTCATTAGCAGAAGATCCATATTGAGGTTGACGCGGAAAGAAAACATCGTCTTCATAAATCAACTGACCGGGTGTTCCGTTATCGTCATTCCAAACTGAAAGTAGAAACAATTTATTCGAAACATCAACAACAGTAGGAACAAAATGTATGGCAATCCCTATTAAAGAATCGGGTTCATATGCCTCGTATTTAATTGCCAATCTTGATTGAGTACCTGTAGGTCCGTATGCCGCCTCTGCTGAACCGTCGTCGTAACTGTAATAATTTGAAAAAACTTGAACGCCTTGCGTTGAATCATTTTGTACCAAATTCGGGAATTGCGCCGACGCTGTACATTGAATATCGAATGACTGATAAGTTCCTAACTTACCCGTATCAAACTGATAACCTCCAGATAAATCGTGTGTTGTCGCGTAAGTCGTATTGGGAGCATAGTTTAAGTCACCCCCTGAAAGGTTTTGTGCATTCAATAAGAAGGAACCTTCATTAACTCCGTTATAACTTATGTTTATTTGACCATTTTGATTGTTTTCTGGCAAATTACTTCCGTTGTGCAAGGTGACTTGAAACAGATCGTTCATTTTACCGGAGGCATTGTTTTTAAAGTGATCCCAAGGGACAGAAGTGTACTTTTTAAGTAATGAGCCGATTGGGTATACAAATGCAAAATCTTTGAATAGGGTGTCTTGATGACCGGATAATGCTCGTAGATGAACGTAATCGATATTAAATACATCAAGCATACCAGAAAGGGCGCCGTAATTTTTAAATCTAAATTGAAACCCTTTTTTGAAATATTTTGGATCAGATATATTTAAATGCCCTACTTTAAAATCAGAAACAGGAGTACCTGACGCACTCCATACTCGGAACCATTGATCAATATCTTTTGCGTAAAATTCTAAAACCAAAGAATCGGATGATTCAGGGACATCCCCAAACCCTTCTGGTTGATACAAAAAACTGAAGTAAACGGAATCTGCCGCATCAAAACCTTCGAGATTTATTGGTTTAGAAGTTAAAAAATCTGCATAATTGGTCAAGGTGGAGTTGATCGCATACGGGTAACCATTTTGGTCTAAACCATCGAATGTTGCGACACCAAGAGATCTTGGATTTTTAGCAAATCTGAAGTTATGAAATGCATAATCATCTAGCCAATACGCATTTAAATCGTTGAGATTCGCAAAAAATTGTGTTGCTGAATCTTGATAAAACGTAGGGTTTGCAATCCAAATGGTGTCAGAAACATCGCTTACACCTATAGTATCGTAAATGTAATACGGTGGAAATAAATCCGTGGTACTGTATACTACCGGATACAAACTTAAATCTCCAACTTGATAGGTTATCGCAGCAAAATTCTCATCGGTACTGAGTTGGGTATTGGCGTCGTAAGTTCTTCTGAAGGTTTGCTGATCCGTATAAAACAAACCATTCGATATTGGCAGCAAGGTTGAATTATCGAGTATTCGGTATTTCTTATCTGATGTTACGCCTGGATCGCTGAAACCGATATTGTATGCTTGAAAATGATTTTTGGAAAACTCATCAAAAAAAGGCAGGTTTAACGTATCGCTTTTGTAGATAAAGGTACTGTCAAAAGTCTGATTCGATGATTTAACTATAGTACCTCTCTTTTTTGAAAACAATTCCATATTATAATGAAGAGCCGTAACCCCTTCATTTTGAGCAAATAGTGGAATAGCGAGACAAACAAAAGCGAAAATGGCAAAATACTTCATATCAAATGTTCCTTAATGCTTATTCGGTAATTGGATGATTTTCATCATTTCCGGGTGTCTCCGCAGGTTGAGGAACGAAATCCTTACTCACAAAAATCTTTATTGGTGTCCCAACAGCAATATTCACTCCCTCTAAATATTCGGGTTGTTGCATCGATACCCTTGCCATTAAAGAATCTCCACTCGTTAAACAGTCGGTACAAATCGTAATCAATTCAAAATTACCTAAAGCCGATAAACGCTGTTGTGCTTCAGATATTGTTAAACCATATAAATTGGGAACTTGTACAGGTTCAGGTGCATTATTTTCACCTACAATGAGCAAGATTGTTGACCCAATTGGCAACCACGTTCCTTCTTGTAGTGATTTCCCGTTATACAATTGATCTATTACGGCACCATCTTGTTCCGTAGTTTGTTTGTATTGAATTATATAGTTAAAACTTCTTGCTTCAAGGACATTAATGGCAAAGACTTCTTGGTAGTTTCTTAAATTAGGAAGTTGTTTAAAATCCTTATTTTTTGACACTCTAAAACGTATGATTCGTCCATCTTTTACATAGAGTTGCGATAAATCAGTTGGCTCTGGATCTTGCTCTAAAATTGTACCTACAGGTAAATCAGGCTTATAGATGGAATCCAATACTTCATATTGTAAACCCAACCCTTCAATATCGGCTTTAACGCTGTTTAAAGTTTTACCAAGGTAATTTGGTACTTTAATTTTCTCACCATGATTGGTATATGCATCCAAATAAAAGATGACCACACTAATCACAACGAGATAAAACAAGATGACTAAACCAAAATGTTTCAGAAAGTGCTTACTCCAAATAAAAAGCTTTAGTTTTTTAAAGAATTCCATACTTCAAATGAGAACACAAATATAGAAAATAAAGTATCTGATTTTTTAGCATTAAACGATTTTAAAAGTTTGGTGAAAGTTCATGTGTTTTATAGAAATCATCAATATAATCAAAAGCTTCCTTGGCTGAATCAACTACAGTAAAAAGACTCATGTCTCCTGCTGAAATATTGCTTTCTTTTTTTAACATGATCTCTTCAATCCATGAAACTAAGCCATTCCAATACGATTTACCAATAAGAACAACTGGTCGTTTATTTATTTTTTTTGTTTGTATCAGTGTCAATGCTTCAAAAACCTCATCCAGTGTTCCAAAACCACCAGGGAGAATTACAAATCCTTGAGCGTATTTTACAAATATTACTTTTCGTACGAAAAAGTAATCAAATTCGAGATTATGCTCCGGATCAATGTAGGAATTGTGATTTTGTTCAAAAGGAAGATCAATGTTAAGGCCTACAGATTTACCGCCGCCTTTTTGAGC
>JBILIM010000082.1:0-6853 GCA_044349985.1 Crocinitomicaceae bacterium | reverse complement strand
TGCATATCAAGATGGTGAAAAAGTTCAATTGGCAAATTATCAACCGGAAGACTATCTCATAAAAAATAACATAATAGCATTCAGGAATCTTATTGGTGGTGTTAGTGCCTTGGTCGATGGAAAAGTACAAGAAATAACCAACCAAACGAATGCCGAATATCAAATATACGGAGATGCAGTTCTTGTTAAACTTTTCAATAAGACAGTTTTGGTTTTGAAAAATGGAAAAATATTTTCAACCTGACGTATTTCGATTTCTAAAAAACATTCGTTAAGAAATAATTCATTTTTTTAACCACAGGAAATGCTTACTTATATATCTTCGTAATCTGAAAAATAATACACGATGAACAATTGGTTTACAGTAAAAGTAAAGTATACAAAACAACTTGAAAACGGTCAATTTAAAAGAGTTTCAGAGCCTTATCTTTTAGCAGCAATGACTTTCACAGATGCCGAAGCAAGAATTTATGAAGAGTTAGGGAACGTTATCAGAGGAGAGTTCAATGTAGTAGGTATAGCACGTACAGAGATTCACGATATTTTTGCCTATGATGATGCCGATTATTGGTATAAGGTGAAAATCACTTACGAAGCGCAAACTGAAGACGAGGAAAAAGGAAGAAAAGTTTCGCAAAACTTCTTGGTTGCTGCACATTCCGTTAAAGATGCCTTTGAACGAATAAAAGAAAGTCTTTCTGGTTTGATGGTAGATTATCAAATTCCTTCCATAGCTATTTCGCCAATAGTAGATATCTTCCCTTATTACGACGAACAAGAATCGAAAAGTCAAACTACATTAGAAAAAGAAGTTGTTCATACACCAACAGGCAAAGGACAAGTATTTTCTGCCTCAGGAACAGATGTCGATGACGAGGAAGAATTAGAAGATTCAAGTGAACTTGAAGATGAATACACAGATGAAGCGTGACCGTTTAGTGGATATTTTTGAGATCTTAAGAAACGATCATAGCGACTTCGACAATGATGATAGTGTTGAAATTATAGGTGATAATCCCTTTCATCTCTTTCATCAATGGTATACGGAAGCCTTTGATAAAAAACAACCTGAACCGAATGCCTTCTCTTTATCTACAGTTGATTCGGAGGGTGCTCCAAGCAGTAGAATTGTTTATTTAAAAGAGTTACTAGAGGAGAAATTCATTTTTTACACGAATTATAAAAGTCAGAAAGGTAAAAATTTAGAAGTAAATCCCAAAGCAGCGATGCTCTTCTTTTGGCCCGGTTTAGAAAAACAAATCAGAATTGAAGGGTATTGTGAAAAAGTGGATCCAGAAATAAGTGATGATTATTTCAATTCAAGACCTGAATCCAGTAAGCTTGGTGCATGGGCTTCGCAACAATCTGAAATTTTAAATGATCGTTCCGAATTGGAGGATCGATTAAGAGAATACAGTGAAGAGTTTAACGCTCATATTCCGCGACCACCGCATTGGGGAGGTTACCAACTAATTCCACAGCGAATTGAATTTTGGAAAGGGCGTCCTTCACGATTGCATGATAGAATCGTTTGGGAGTTGATTCATAATACTTGGACCTTTTACCGCAAAAATCCCTGATGGTAGATATTAAGCCAAGCATAGGTGCATTGAGCAATGGGTTGAGGGTAGTGCATCTTCAAACGTCATCTCCAGTTGCTCATTTTGGTGTTACAGTTTTAGCAGGTTCAAGATTTGAAGAAGCAAATGAAATTGGATTGGCCCATTTCCTAGAACATTGTATTTTCAAAGGAACACATAAAAGAAAAGCTTTTCATGTTTTATCTAGGTTGGACGATGTTGGTGGTGAACTCAATGCATATACCGCAAAAGAAGAAATGTGCATTTATGCCTCCTTCTCAAAACAATACCTTGAACGCTCAATAGACTTAATATCAGATTTATTACTCAATTCAAATTTTCCAGAGAAAGAAATCAATAAAGAAAAAGAAATAATTATTGATGAAATCAATTCTTATTTGGACAATCCTTCAGAAAAAATCTTTGATGATTTTGAGTATGAATTGTTTAAAGGACAAACGCTCGGGAATAATATCTTAGGCAGCAAAGAATCAGTGCGAAGTTTTACAAAGAAAAGCCTGCAATCATACATTAATAGGTTCTTTAATGCCCAAAATATGGTAATCTCTTGTGTCGGTGATTTTTCATTCGCTAAATTGATACGAATGTTAGAGCATTATTTTGGAAATGTTCAATCAGGAGACAAAGTCCTTGTAAACAATACTGCAGTAAATTTTAATTCTTTTAGATTAAGGTCTGAAGAATCCAATTATCAAGTGCACGCGATAATGGGTGGACAAGCACCTAGTTACAAGCACGAGCATCGAAAAGGTACTACATTGTTAACTAACCTTCTCGGCGGTCCAGCCTTGAATTCAAGATTAACCCTATTGATTAGAGAAAAGTATGGTTATTCATACAATATTGAGGCAAATTATAATCCATACATCGATACCGGTTATTGGTCAATATATTTTGGAACGGATTCAAAATATCTCGACAAAACCTTGAGCCTGATTTATCGAGAGCTTAAAAAAATGAGAACAGAAAAAATAGGTATTCTGCAATTGAAAAGAGCTAAAGAGCAATTAAAAGGTCAAATAGCCTTGGGAATGGATAACAACTCGGGTTTGATGCAAGGCTTGGGTAAAAGTCTTTTGTTTTTCGATCAAATCGATACGATTTCAGATATTTACAAAGGTATAGACGATCTAAGTGCTTCTGATTTAATGGAAATAGCCAATTGTTATTTTGATGAAAGCCAATGTTCTGAATTGATTTTCACTCCTGCAATATAGTCTCCTGAAGGCTTTCTCATTTAATAAAAGTTGCAGTTCGCTGAAACATTTTTCTTATCGATGAAAATCATTGTATTCTTGTTTCAAGTTTAATGGTTATAGTAGTTTAGCTTTTGATCTGAGTAATTGTAGATGTTTAAATGAGTTTTGTAATTTTTACTCGATAAACATTATTTATTCAAATCAGTATTCGAAATTAGGGCAGCTACTTCGTAGTATATTTCTAATACAAAAAAGCAAAAAAAAGGCACGAAAGTGCCTTTTTTTTATGGTATTAATCTCTCCGTTGAGAATATGTAAGCATTGGTTGAAAGTCCGCTAGAAATTCCAAGTTAAGTGCTAATTTAACGTCATGTTTAATGGTTATAGTAGTAGATTCGTTTAGGTTTTCCGCGCTTTTATAGTTTCTTGAATGAAAATGTAATGGTTCGGTTCAAAAAGAGGAGGGGAGAAATCCCCTCTTTTTTGTTTTTAATTTTAGTGATGCTGAATTTTTATATTAAATTTTAATAAAGGGTGTAAAATTTTGGGGGGTATTGTTTAAAAAAAGTTGAATAATTGTAGTTTGCCCCTAAAAAATCATAGTACTTTTGAAAAAAAATAAAAAATGGCTACTAAAAGACTTCAAGCTTACCAAGATGTTTTAAATCGAATTCCTAAAAATGTTGAACTTCAAGAGAAGGTTTCAGAGTTGTTCGGGAAAAATGTTTTTCACATCGAAATCATGAGAGAATATTTACCCTCAGATGCCTTTAAATCGATGGTTGAATCCATTCAGAATGGTACCCGATTGGATAGAAAAATGGCAGATCAAGTGGCTTCAGCCATGAAAGATTGGGCCATAACTAAAGGTGCTACGCATTATACGCATTGGTTTCAACCTTTAACAGGTGCTACCGCAGAAAAGCACGATGCATTTTTTAAACCAATTGGTCCTGGTAAAGCAATTGAACGATTCGATGGCGATCTACTTGTTCAACAAGAGCCTGATGCTTCATCTTTTCCAAATGGCGGCATCCGAAATACCTTTGAAGCTAGAGGTTATACCGCGTGGGATCCATCTTCTCCGGCATTTGTAATTGGTAAAACACTTTGTATCCCTACCATCTTTATTTCCTATACAGGAGAGTCTTTGGATTATAAAATGCCATTATTGAAGGCTTTAAATGTAATCGATCAAGCAGCAACGGAAATATGCCAATATTTTGATAAAAACGTCACCAAAGTTAATGCTACCCTGGGCTGGGAACAAGAATATTTTTTGATTGATCAAGCCTTGTTCAATGCCAGACCCGATTTAATGATGACCGGTCGTGCACTTTTTGGTCATGCTGCAGCAAAAGGACAACAACTCGAAGATCATTACTTTGGTTCCATTCCGGATAGGGTGACTGCATTCATGAGAGAGTTCGAAAAAGAATCTATTCTACTAGGAATACCCGTTACCACCCGACACAATGAAGTTGCTCCCAACCAGTTTGAATGCGCACCGATTTTTGAGGAATGCAATTTAGCAAACGACCATAATCTTTTGCTTATGGATTTAATGGAGAAAATTGCTAGAAAACATGATTTCAGATTGTTGTTGCATGAAAAGCCTTTTGCAGGGGTTAATGGATCAGGTAAACACAACAATTGGTCGTTAGGAACAAATACTGGTGTGAATCTTCTTGCTCCAGGAAAAAATCCTAAATCGAATCTTCAGTTTCTAACCTTTTTCGTGAACACCATCAAGGCAATTCATGACCATGCAGATATTTTACGTGCATGCATTGCATCTGCCGGAAATGATCACAGACTCGGTGCGAATGAAGCGCCTCCTGCAATTATTTCAGTGTTTATTGGATCCCAATTGTCTCATTTATTAGATGATTTAGAAAAGAATATTAAAGCTGGAAAAATGACTCCGGAAGATAAAACCGAACTTAAATTGAATATCGGTAAAATTCCACAAATCATGCTGGATAATACGGATCGAAACAGAACGTCTCCATTCGCTTTTACGGGTAATAAATTTGAATTCAGAGCTGTTGGTTCCAGCGCAAATTGTGCATCAGCTATGATTGTTATCAATACAATTGTCGCTAAACAATTAAGGTTGTTTAAAAAAGCGGTAGATGCGAGAATTGAAAAAGGTGAATCAAAAGACGAAGCGATTCTTAAAGAGCTTCAAAAGTTGATTAAGGAATCTAAAAAAATCCGATTTGAAGGAAATGGATATGGAGATGAATGGGTGAAAGAAGCTGAGAAAAGAGGATTAAATAATTTAAAAGATACACCTCGTGCTTTAAAAGTTTGGGGAGAAAAATATGTTCAAGAATTGTTTGATGAATTAAATGTACTCACACCAAGAGAACTCGAAGCTAGACAAGAAATCGAATTTGATAGTTACATTCTTAAAGTTCAGATTGAAGCAAGGATTATGGGTGATGTGGTACAATCGATGATTATTCCTGCCGTAATAGATTATCAAAACAAGTTGATCAAAAATGTTGAAGGATTATTCCATGTTTTAGGTGATAAGGCTGGTAAAGAGGCTGCGAAAGGTCAGATTGAATTGATTCAGCGTATTTCTATTCATTTAAATGCCATGAAAGCATCAGCTGATAAAATGCTCATGGAACGTAAGGCTGCAAATAAAATAGAACATGTTGAGAAAAAAGCATTTGCTTATTGCGATAAAGTGAAAGTTTATTTTGATGAAATTCGATATCATGCAGATAAACTAGAATTGCTGGTTGATGATGAGTTGTGGCCTTTGCCTAAGTTTAGAGAAATGCTTTTCACGAGATAAAATCGATAGTAATGATGTAAAAAGGGGGATTTCCCCCTTTTTTTGTTAATAAAAATGGTGAACAATAAATCGTAAATACATCTTACTGTTTATCTTTGTTTAAAACAATTCTAAATAAGATGCATCTTGTCATTGCGGATAGTAACGATTTAGTGAGGTTAGGCTTGAGAACGATTTTGTCCTCAAAAAGTGCATTTAAAATTGTTGGTGAAGCAAGAGACAATGAAGAACTTTTGGAACAAGTTACTTCTTTTGATGTGTCGATTGTTCTGATAGATTATGTTTCCCCAGGTTTTGATATTTCCGTTATCCCAAAGGTGTTAGCCAATAAGAAGAAGATTAAATTTATCGCAATAACACCTGATCAATCAGCTCAAACATTAGTAAATGCTCTAAGATCTGGAGTTTCGAGTTACGTTAAAAAAGATTGCGATTTAACCGAAATTATTAACGCTGTTGAAGAAACAGGTAGAGGAAATAAGTTTTTCTGTGGTCAGATTTTGGAAACCATTAGAAAAGCTTCCATTGATGTTAACGATATTGATTTTGATTCTTTTTCCTGCGAACCGGTAGTTCTTTCAGATAGAGAAAATGAAATCATTACCCTTATTGCCGAAGGGTTGACAAACAATCAAATTGCTGAACAGTTATTTTTGAGTAATCACACGGTGAATACGCACAGAAAAAACATCATGAGTAAATTGGGGGTGAAAAATACAGCAGGAATTGTAATGTATGCAGTTAAAACCAATTTGGTTTCTCCGAATAAGTTTCTCTTCGCCTCTGATGTCAATTAAACAATTAATTTCGATACCGATTGAACGTTTTCGAAGATTAAATGTAATCACCGAAAAAAAATATGAAATTTCCATTTCTTTTTACTTTTTTAGTAGCGGTTCATAGTTCCATAGCTCAAGTTAATGGACCTGAAAACAATTCAAATTCCAACTCATTAAACAGTACTCCTTCTTTAAATGAACTAAGGGAAGTTGAAATCCAAACCATTCAAGAAGATTTAGAATTTGAACAAAATACAATCGAAGTCAATAAAAACAATGATTTCAAAAAGCTTGAAAAAAGTCGTGGTGATGATTTTAATTCATTCGAAGAAAAAAAAGATGGGTATTCTACAACAGAATCTAATTTTTCTGAATTGTCGAATAAAATGGATGACCTACTATTTGATATAAAATTTAATAATACCCGAAAAACCCCTACTGCTGAACAAAATCAGAAAATGA
>JBILIM010000081.1:0-6874 GCA_044349985.1 Crocinitomicaceae bacterium | reverse complement strand
GATTTACAGTTACTACCACTTGATCTGTAGCCGAACAGCCTTGAGCATTTGTTCCGGTGACCGTATACGATTGAGTTCCCGTTGGTACAAATGCGATTCCATTTTGAACGCCATTGTTCCAAGTGTAGGAATTTGCGCCAGCACCAGAAAGACTCACTGAGGTGCCAGCACAGACGGTTTGATCGTTTCCGGCATTAACTGTTGGAAGTGGATTTACAGTTACTACCACTTGATCTGTAGCCGAACAGCCTTGAGCATTTGTTCCGGTGACCGTGTAAGTTTGAGTTCCCGTTGGTACAAATGCGATTCCATTTTGAACGCCATTGTTCCAAGTGTAGGAATTTGCGCCAGCACCAGAAAGACTCACTGAGGTGCCAGCACAGACGGTTTGATCATTTCCGGCATTTATAGTGCAATTCGGCGTTGAGCACATTATAGTTTTTACAGATAATGTGTTTCTGGTTGCTGTTGATGGATTGATTGCGGTACCACCGCTGGATACATTTCCTATTGTACTTGTTCCAGTTGATGGACTTGTTGTTGTAAATCCTGTTCCAGATATCTCGTTACATCCTACAGTACCGGTTGCATCTGCTCGAGCAAAAAATACATCTTTGATGCCTGTACCAAAACTTACTGTATAACCGCAAAAAACATAAGAAGTCCCGGTAGGTCTTACATAGAATCCCTGATCATCACCTGAGCCACCGTAACCTTTAGTCCAAAGTAAAGTGCCGGTTGCATCTGTTCGGTACAACACTGCGTCAAAATTCCCAGCTCCAAAACTTGACGATCGTCCGCAAAGTATATACCCGCCATCAGAGGTTTGACGCGCACATTGGGCCCGGTCTTCCCCTGATTTCCCATATGCTTTACTCCATTGAATGACCCCGTTAGCATCAGTTTTGATAAGATAGGCATCCCAGTTTCCAGCGCCATAACTATTCGTTGTTGCTCCAATAATGTAGCCATTGTCAGTGGTTTGTTGCACGGTATATCCAATATCATAAGAACCTCCGCCATATGTTTTTTTCCATTGAACGACTCCTGATGAATTTAATTTAATCAAATAAACGTCTGAAAAATTGATGTCTACAGCACTGGTATATCCTACAACGATATAACCCCCATCATTGGTTTCTTGAACTTCTCTTCCTGCATCCATTACACTTGTAGTTCCTGCAGAACCAATTGTAGTCGTCCATTGCACTGTTCCGGTAGAATTTACTTTGAGTACATAAACATCATCTCCTCCTGAACCGTAGGTTTCTGTAGTTCCTGTAATGATAAAACCACCATCTGAAGTTTCCCTTACTGAATAACCTTTGTCTGATAAACCTATTGCACCACCGTATTCTTTTGACCATAAAACAATACCATTAGCATTGGTTCGTATCAAATAAACATTACCATCCCAATCTGTTGTTGTTGTATGTCCAACTGCAATGAAACCTCCATCACTTGTCGTATCAACATCTTGTAATTCATCATATAATACATTGCCATATGTCTTAGTCCATAGCGTATCTCCTGAAGCATTAAACCTGGCCATATAGCATTCCCATCCTCCAGTTCCAAAACTGTATGTTCTTCCGGCAACGATATAGCCATTATCGTCTGTTTGTTGAAAGGAATAGGCAAATTCTTCTTGTGCACCACCAAGTGCCATTTGAAAGGTTTGACTTTTAAAAGAAGTTATAGATAATAGGACTAGCAGAATGGAAGAAATTATTTTCATAAAGTAACAGTTGGTAAAGAAGTATTAAAAGTATTAAAAATAGTTTGTGGAATAGTTTAAATGCTTGAAATTGAAAACCTAATGCAATAATAAATACTTGTATTTCATTCAATTAAAAGTGAATCAAGGGTCATCTCGCAAGAATAATTGAATATTCAGTTCTATTAACGAAAATATACGGACAAAAAAAAGAGGAATTTCTTCCTCTTTTTTCTCGCTATTAAATAAAACCAATTACTCGACGATGAGTTTATTAGTCGCTATTCCTTTACCTGTTGAAATAAGTAGGTTGTATACACCTGAATTCAATTCGCTGATTGAAATTACAGTAGCGTTGGTATTGCAATTGATTGTTTTAACCAATTTCCCACTTAAGTCAATAATGTTGATTGAAGAGATCACATCATTACTGCTAACTGTAATCACATCATTAGCTGGATTTGGAGAAACAGTAACATTATTCAACGCACTTTCATCCAAACCGTTTGTTGATGGACAAGCCTCGCAGCTGTTGAAACATACCAAAGGAAGCATAACATCTCCTGTTATTTCAACATATCTGTTTGCAAATCCATCTGCGATTGGGTCTATACACGTTTCTGTACCTGTGAATTCTTCAAATCCATTCCAACCATCTAAAGTGAATTTGTATTGAACAGGACCAACACCCATTGGTACTGTAACCGACCAAATGCCATTACCTTCATCTGTCATCGGAGTACAGTTTCCGCACCAGTTGTTAAATGAACCATTTAAGAATACACCTGCATAAGCGGGTCCTGTGTAGTCTGACATGTCTACTTTAAACGTTACATTTGGATCTGGAAGTGAAACAGCATTTGTTCTTTCATAAACAAATCTCCACCATCCTGGACCGAAATTGATATCAGCAATCATAGTGTTGTTGTTGTTCGCAAATGATACCTGATACGTAACAGACTGTGCAGCATTTGCCGGGTTGTTGATTTCTGCACCGTTGATTACTTTTGCTAAACCTATGTGTGCACCAAGCCCATTTACTGTCAATGTTCCCGCTGCTGCGTCAAAAGAATAAGTGTATGGAGCATTAGTTGTCCCGTCATGAGGAGCAACAGGCGCGCCACACGTTTCCGCTCCGACTCCTTGCCAAGGTTCTAACCATGTGCTGCCATCCATATAATGCGTCATTGCGCCTCCAGCCGCAAATTTGATTGAATCATCGAATAAACAAGCTCGGGTTGCAACGTCACCTGCACTGTTTGACCACCAAGAGCCATCACCAAGATTTGGACCTACCATCAAGGCGCTCGCCTGATCTGCCAATTTCCAAGTACCTTCAATTTGCGCATTTACAGATGAGAATGCACTGAAGGTTAATAATAGAATGTAAATTTTTCGCATAACAATTAAATTAACAAGTTGAAAATTAATGGTTTTATAATTTTTCCGAAATATAGTAAAAATTACAATAACTAAAATAAAACAATTGAATTAAAGAAAAGTTTTGGTTTTCACATTTTAAAAGTGTACAAATCTTCTTCAATCATTTGCTTGTACTTTGACACATCGAAGGAATATAGTTTTGCTGGTCGATGCTTTACATTGATTTGCTTTTCATTATGGGCAATAAAGGGAATTGGTTTGATTTTTTTTCTGAAGTTAGCTTTATTCAGATCTGTTTTAAAGGCATATTCATACAATTGTTGCAGTTCAAGTAAGGTGAATTTTTCCGGAAGTAAATCGAAGCAAATAGGTTCTGTTTTAAGTTTGTTTTTGAGAATTTCAAAGGTGGATAAAACAATTTCTTTGTGATCGAAGGCAAGTTCTCCTATATTGTGAATGGGTTTCCAAATAACTTCATTTGCCCAAGATGATGCAATGGCATTCACTTCGTCAATTTTAACCAAAGCGAGATAGGCACAAGTAATAACGCGACCCTGTGGGTGTCTGTTTGGTTTTCCAAACGTTTCACCTTGATGGAGTTTTAAATCTTTTAAGGAGGTAAGGTCAAAAAGAATTCGGCTTGCGGCAACAGGAAGATCCTCATCAGGATAGACCAAATCACCAGGAATTGCCCAATTTCCTTTGAACGGGTCGATGTTTCTTTTAATGAGCAGAAGGTGAATTTTACCATCCTTGAAACCGAAAATCAAACAGTCAAGGGAAAGTGAATATGAAAAGAATTTTTCAAATTCTATTTTGTAATTAGTGCTCATTTTTGAAAGTGAAATTTTTGGTTTCCGTTCCTATGGCAATTATAAATTCGCCATCTTCAGCTACAAAATTACCTTCTTCATTGCAGAACATCAAGTTATTTCTTGAAACTGCAAAACGAACCCATTTACTTTCTCCTGCTGGAATTGAAACTTTTTCGAATCCAATTAACTTTTTGCCTTGAGGAACCATACTGGCATAAACATCGGTCAGATAGCATTGAACTACTTCTTTTCCATCCGTATTGCTGGTATTTGTAACTTTCACGGAAACAGAAAGTGAATCATTGCTATTCAATAAAGAATTATTGATTTTTATATCTGAATACTTGAAAGAGCTGTAGGATAAACCAAAACCAAAGTTCCACTCAGGATCATAAGCGCTTTCTGCACCTGCTTTTGGCCTGTCGACACTGAAAGGATGGTCATAGAATTCAATGACGCCATCATATTTAGGGTAGGTATAGGGTAATTTACCACTAAAATTTTCCTCCCCTGAAACGAGATTAACCAAGTCTTCTGCTCCATAATCTCCGGGTAAATAGCATTGAATAATAGCATCAGCATCAGTAACAATATCGTGAATGATCCGAGGTCGACCTTCTGTTAAAACAAGAATAAGTTTTTTATTTTCTTTAATCACCATTTTTGCCAACTCCATTTGCGCATCATCCAAATTCAAGGATTTTATATCGCCCGGTTTTTCTGTTGATGGAAGTTCACCTAGACACATGAAAACAACTTCGGATTGTTTAAGTTTTTTAGTAAAATCGACAGTATCTGTAAATCTGGATGCTTCGAAATTGTCTTTCATAAATAATTCAACCCCCTGTGAAAAGAGTACCTTTTCTTTTCCATATTTCGTTTCAAAGGCTTGCCTGATATTTATACAGTTTTTGGTATTGTATGAGGTGTCAATACCTTGCCATGTATGGGTCCATGCACCATTCAAGAAAATTAAATTATTAGATGTTGGTCCGCAAACGAGAATTTTTTGATTGGGTTTCAATGGTAAAATTGCATTCTCATTTTTAAGTAAGGTAATGGACTCCAGTGCAGAAGTTTTAGCAGCATTTTTAAACGATGCGTCAGCGAATTTTGAATAATCTTTTGGATTGAAATCTAAATTATCATAAAGACCGATTTCATTTTTAACATATAGAATGCGTTCCACTGCATCGTTCAAGCGTTCTTCTGAAATCAATCCTTTTTTCACTGCATCGACCATAAGTTCGCAGTATTCTTGATATTGTGGAGCAAGAGGAACCATACTCATATCAACTCCAGCGTTAAAAGCTCTAACGTATGCGTCTTGCAAACTTGATGCAGAACGGTGAACCGTATGGAGCATTATAAAATCTTCCCAATCTGAAACAGCAAATCCCTTAAATCCCCATTCTTCTTTTAATATTTCTGTTAGCAAATGATGGTTAAGATGACCGGGTATTCCATTTACAGAACCGCTGTTAACCATTACCGTTAAGGCACCATTTTCAATGGCTTTTTTAAAAGAAGGTAAATACAATTCTTGCATATACTTCTCGGGAATCCAAGCTGGGGTCCTGTCACGTCCGCTCATTGAAGCCGAATACCCAACGAAATGTTTGAGGCACGCAGCAACATGTTCTTTATCAATGGAATCACCTTGGTATCCTTTAACCAATGCCGTTCCCATTTCACTTGCGAGATAAGGATCTTCTCCTAAGGTTTCGAAATGTCGTGACCACAGAGGTTGTCTGCCCAAGTCCAATACCGGTGAAAAATTCCATCGAATTCCAGAAGCTCTGGTTTCGTAAGCTGTGATTTCCCCCATTTGCTTTGCAAGCGCTGTATTCCATGTAGCAGCTAATCCTATTTCTTGAGGAAACAAAGTTGCTCCAACGGTATAATTCATTCCATGGATAGCATCGATGCCATAAATAACCGGAATTTTGGTTGCGCCATTCAGATAGGGGCTATGCACATCGTTAAAAATATCTTGCCATTCATTTTGTGTTAAGGTATGTGAACTTACATTGAGAATAGATCCGACATGATACTGTTCAAGGGCTATTTTAAGTAAATTGGTATCTATTTCTGTTGGTGCCACCGGGTTACCGGCAGCATCTCGCTTTAATACCACATCCAAAGTGATTTGACACGTCTGGCCTACTTTTTCTTCTATCGAAAGGGAACTTATCCAATCTTTAATTTGCGCTGTTTTCGGATCAGTGATTTCTTTTGAGGTAGAACACGAAAATAAAAGACAAGCAATAGAAAATTTAAAAAGATTTCTCATGTTATTTCTTGATTCAATTACTGGAAAATCCTAACATAATCTACATACATCGATTGCGGAAAAACGGTAGTTCCATCAGGACTTCCCGGCCAATTTCCACCAACAGCCACATTTAAGATGAGAAAGAAATTTTCCTGGAATTCAGACAACTCTGCTGGAGAAATATTGATTTCATTGTATTGAATATCATCAACCAGCCATTTAATAGAATTTTGATTCCAAATGACAGAGAAAACATGGAATTCATCAGCGAATTTACCGCTTGTTAGAGAATAATTATCTCCAAATTGCGCATGTGTTCCGTTGTCGCTCCAGTGTGCAGTTCCGTATACGGTTCGGTCGTTGTATCCCGTTCCGCCTATCAACTCCATGATATCGATTTCACCGCAATTCGGCCAACCAACAGACGAAATATTATCACCAAGCATCCATATTGCTGGCCAGATTCCTTTGCCAAACGGTACAGCTGCTCTAACATCTATACGGCCATATTTCCATGACTTTTTACCTTGCGTTTTTAAACGTGTAGAGGTGAACTGCTGGGCATTGAAATTTTCTGCTTTTGCCTTAATTTCCAATAGTCCGTTACTAACTGTTGCATTTTGATTGGTGTAGTACTGTAACTCATTATTACCCCAGCCGCCGCTTCCGGTTCCAATATCGAAA
>JBILIM010000079.1:0-6918 GCA_044349985.1 Crocinitomicaceae bacterium | reverse complement strand
GCAAGGTCTATGGAACCCGTAATTAAAGCCACCAACTTGCTTTTCAGTACATCTATGCCTTGGCCTTCTTTGGCGCTGATGAACAAGATGTCGTGATTGTTCGTCTTTTGATGATTCGCTACATCCACCTTGTTGGCCAATAGCATTATTTTTTTCTCGGGATGATCGTGTTTTAACTGTTCTACCCAAAGGTTTACCTCAGAAAGACTTTTGGGATCCGAAGCATCTGCCATGCAAAGCACTACATTGGCCAATCGGATTTTTTCTTTGGAACGTTCAATGCCCATCGCCTCTATGGCTTCAGCATGTTCCCGAATGCCCGCGGTGTCAATTAAACGAAATAGGATGCCGTCAATGTTCAAGGTTTCTTCGATCACATCACGAGTGGTTCCGGCAATGTCACTCACTATCGCCCGGTCTTCCCCCAAGAGTTGATTGAGTAAGGTACTTTTTCCGGTATTCGGTGCGCCAACAATGGCAACGGGAACGCCTTGTTTTATGGCATTTCCCAGTTCAAATGAGGAAGCCAAACGATTAATATACGCCAAAACATCGGTTACCAGCAGTTTCAATTCCGTTCTGTCGGCGAATTCCACATCTTCCTCTGCGAAATCCAATTCCAGTTCCACGAGGGAAGCAAAATGAATCAGTTTTTCACGGAGTTCTTTCAGCTCGTTCGAAAATCCGCCACGCAATTGTTTGAGCGCGATATCATGAGCCACTTTCGATTGGGATGCAATCAAATCCGCTACCGCCTCTGCTTGCGACAAATCCATTTTTCCATTGAGAAAGGCACGAAAAGTAAACTCACCCGGTGTTGCCAAACGACAACCGTTTTGTATTAAGGTTTGAATGATTTGTTGCTGAATAAATGGAGAACCGTGACAACCGATTTCTACACTTTCCTCACCCGTAAAACTTTTCCCGTTTTCAAAATAGGTCAGCAATATTTCATCGATGATTGCGCCATTGGCATCCTTAAAAACACCGAAATGCGCAGTGTGAGATGTCACGTTCTCCAGCGATTTTGAAAAACTTTTAGTAACATATTCTAAGGCGCTTTTCCCTGATACGCGAATAACACCAATAGCTCCCGAACCATTGGGCGTAGCTAAAGCACAAATCGTTTGGTTGTCAATTACCATAGCACAAAGATAGGCAGATAAATGGCAGCACTTGTAAAATTAATATTGGCTTAATATGAAATCGGTGCGACTGTTCTAAATTCGAAGAAAAAAACATGCGCGTTCTCTTCCTTTTCGTTTTGTTAGCAGTCATCTCTTCTTGCTCAGTGCTGAAATCCTACGACACCACCGGTTTTACCATTACAGATAATACCGTTTATTACAATAATGTGCCCACAGCGAAACTGGAAGGGGTTGAACTGTCTTTAGACAACAACAAATTGGTGCGTGAGATGACCTTCAGCTTGATGGAGGGAGCTGACATGGGGATTGTTACCAATATGATTGCCTTTTTACACGAAAAACACCCCGATTATGAAATCGAGGTGGAAGTGGATTTGAAAGTCATTGGAGGACTTTAGATTAGAAGTTAATTTGAGCTTGTAACCTGAGGAGTCGCCCTTGTTGGAAATTGTCTTGATTGACATAATCTTCAAATCTTCTATTTGAAAAAGTATACATCGCAACGAGTTCAAACGTTTTATGTGGTTGCCATTCAATTCCAATTTCGTATTCATTAACCTTATAACTTCGCGCATCTAATTCGTGCTTTTTACCACCTTCATAATATTGACCCCTTACGAAAGGAATAAGCGTTTGGTTGTTCAGTTTTAACATATAACTTAACGTAATATAACCACCTTTTAGCCCTTGCAACTCAATAGAATCTGAGAATTTATTGAATTCAGGTCCACGGCCAATATTATACTCTGCTTGAATTCCAAATGGTTTTGGATATAAAATGAATGATGCCGCTACGCGTTGATCTAGATATTCGCTGTTTTCTGCTTTTTTAACTCCGGCGCTTGTTGATAACAAAACAAATTTACCTGAGTATGCCTGTAGACCAGGTTCAATTATTTGACTTCCAATTTGAAATGGGTAAGACAAACGGGTTACCACATGAAGGTTATTGTTCTTTTCGGATTGATTTGCAGTCTGACCGTTATAGGCACCAAAAGCAAATACACCATAATCTCCAGAGCCCTTTAAACCGTCTTTAACTAAAGAAGAAAATAAAGTTCTTGTCTTTTTAGGTGCCCAATAAAAAAATGCTCCGATATCTCTTTCATTTGTTAAGGCACTATTTAAAGCATCATTTCTGTCTAGAGGCAACCTGTTTTGACTTGATTGCATATTTTCAAAGCCATAAGGAACCTTACTTTGGCCAAGACGAATTCTAAATTGGTTATCTTTATCTAATCCTAAATCAAAATAAGCATCTCTGAATTGTGCAATATTTCCAGTTGTTCCTGCGCTGGAAGCAAAGTCCGGTTGTATGTAGAAATACACCCTTTTTGAAATTTGTCCAGAAAAAATAATTCGAGCCCTTCTTATAAAGAAGCCCTTATCATCACCCCATGATTTGTCACACTGTTCACATTCCAAGTCAGGGTTTGTTTCAAGCAGCCTATTGTAACGCACTTGTAAATAACCTCTAATTTGGAAATTCTCATACCATGGTTTTGATGTTGCGGCGGTATCACCCTTTGATGCGATTAATTGTGAATATAGCATTGAATGAGATAACACAATTACCAATAACAAGCAGTATTTTAGCATTTTCAACATATAAATTAAATTAAAATTTGACGCCAAAAGTAGCCAGCTTAATACTTGGTTCACAATGCCTTAATATTGATTTAAGATAAGGTTAATTTTGGTAACGTTTTGGTAATATTCCAACGGGCGCTTTTGATAACCATCAATCCCACTGCTGACAAGGGATTTTAAATTTGATAGAATGCAGATCGTTTTACATTAAATTAACATTGCGCTAATATAAAAAACGGATAACATTGATAAATAATTGAAAATCAATTACATAAATTTTAACGATCTTTAAAAAATCACGAAACATTATGTTTACGTTAAGAAATACTTTGATCAACCTTGTTCAAAATAGAAACCAATACATTTACACCATCAAAAATTTTTATCATGGCAGGAGGTCTACTTAAATTCTTTTTACCCAAAGACAGGGTGTTTTACACATTATTTGAAAGCGCAGGAGCGAACTTAGAAACCATTTCAAAAAAATTGGTTCTAGTAGTAAATGAATCCGATTACAACAAAAGGGCTTCATTAATTAAAGAAATGGAGGACTTGGAGCATCAAAACGATTTACTAACGCACGAGATTTTTGTAGAGTTAGGTAAAAACTTCATCACGCCTTTTGATAGAGAAGACATCCACAGTTTGGCGTCTGCACTTGATGATATTGCAGATTACATCTATGCTGCAGCGAAAAAAATCAATTTCTATAAAATAGATCCTACTTCAGATTCAGGAATTCAAAAAACTGCGGATCAGATTGAAATGGCTGTTTTAGCAGTAAATCAAGCTGTAAGAGAATTGAGAAATCTTAAGAATACGCAAAAAATCGTTGAATGTGTTATCAAAATCAACAGTATTGAAAATACGGCTGATGAAATATTTGATATGAGCATTGAGCGCCTGTTTGATTCTGATGTGGATGCAAAAGAGTTGATCAAGAAACGTGAAATTTATCAAACCATGGAAACCGTTACCGATAAGTGCGAAGATGCGGGTAACGTAATTGAATCCATTGTTGTGAAATACGCATAGTGCGCATTGTAAAATCTTAATCGATACTATAACATGTTTACATTATTAATAGTTGTAATAGTAATTGCCTTGCTATTTGACTTGGTCAATGGGTTTCACGATGCAGCAAACTCAATAGCGACAGTTGTTTCTACAAAGGTACTCACCCCGCTCCAAGCCGTAATTTGGGCAGGAACGTTTAACGTAGTAGCCATTTTCATTTTCGACCTCAGCGTTGGAAACACTATAGCCAAATCAGTAGATACTTCGGCTATTGATTTATGGGTTATTCTTGCCGGACTATTGGCAGCAACGACGTGGAACCTTTTCACCTGGAGACTGGGAATTCCTTCATCTTCATCACACACCTTGATTGGTGGATTTGCAGGCGCAGCAATGACGTATGCCGCCATGAAAGGCGGTTATGGATTTATGGGCGCAGGGGTTTTAAAAACGGAAGAAATCATTAAACCAATCTTGTTTATTTTTCTTGCTCCTGTAATAGGGGGGCTTATCGCATTTTTGATCGCATTGGTAACCATCCAACGAAATTTTATTAAAAAAATAGTGATTTCTACACTGTTAAGTGCTGGAACAGTTTATGCGAGTTATTACTACAAAGATTATTTTGAAATCAAAAAAGAAATGATCTGGATTATCGGTGTAACCCTTGGGCTCTTTTTGGTTGCCTATATACTTTACCAAGTGATTAACGGAAGAAAGCAAAGTGCTGTTAAAGAGTCCGGTATGTACAAAAAACTTCAATTGCTTTCGTCTGCTGCCTTTTCGATTGGTCATGGTGGTGCTGATTCGCAAAAAGTAATCGGTATTATCTGTGCGGCTTTACTTGTATATGCCAACATGGAAAGGGAGGGAAAGGTTGATGTGCCACTTCCTGAATCCATGAAGGTATCTGAAGTGATTCAGATTAAGTACAACGATGACGAAGGGAAAGTGAAGAAATTCAAACCGCAACGTTACGGACAAATCAATGGCGTGAGCTATGTGACCTATAAAGACTCGATTCTTTTCGATACTCAAAACGAAAAAGAATTGATTATGAAGGATGGTAAAATCGATTTAAACGGAAGTAACATTACGGTTAAAGACAGCTTGAAACCACTTTTAGTCTATTCAAAAACCCAACGGGTTGAAAAAGATGGCAAAATGAAAAGTGAAACATCTTATTTCGATCAAAAATCAAAAGAAGTGATCTTTGATGGTAAAAAGCTAAATAAAGATTGGAAATATGCTTCTGTCTTCAAAAAGTACATTGACGAAAAAGGAAAACTTCAGGAAAAATATAAAATCGAAAGCAAATTCACACGAGAGACTTCGCCATACTGGGTTGTGTTTTTATGTTACCTGATGATTGGTTTAGGAACCCTTATGGGTGGCTGGAAAATTGTGAAAACTATGGGTACAAAAATTACCAAAGTGACGCCACTCGAAGGTGTTTGTGCTGAAACAGCAGGTGCATTAACCTTATTTACAGTAAGTCAAATGGGTATTCCTGTATCAACAACACACACCATTACCGGGTCAATCATCGGGGTAGGGGCAACGAAGCGTTTGTCAGCAGTGCGATGGGGCGTTACCGTCAACTTACTGTGGGCATGGATTCTTACCATTCCAGTAAGTGCAATTTTAGCTGCAATTTTTTATTACCTTATCGTACTTTTTAAATAAGATATATTTGAAAATAATAGGAATTAGAGGCTGTGAAAACAGCCTCTTTTTTTATGCTTTGATTTGAACGTGTTGAATCTGGAAAAAGACGGTCTTTTAACAATTAAGATAATACATGTATTGTTAATTTTGCGATCAATTTTTAAAGATGAATACGACAAATATAGATGACTTTGATTATGCACTTCCCGATGCGTCTATTGCGCGCTATCCCGTGACGCCTCGTCATGATAGTAAACTGTTAATATATCGCCAAGGTGAAATTGAAAGCAATCGGTATTTTCATCTTCCCAATTATTTACCAACGGGTTCCTTGTTGGTGATCAACAACAGTAAAGTAATAGAGGCAAGATTGCATTTTCGCAAAAGCACGGGCGGCCAAGTTGAGGTTTTTTGCTTAGAACATGGTGACAAGTATCCAGATGTGAATACGGCAATGCAACAAAAAGGAAGTGTTGAATGGATTTGTCAAATCGGTGGAGTAAAAAAATGGAAAACAGGAACCGTTGAACTCCAATTTTATTCAAATGGTAAGGTACAAACGCTCTATGCCGAGCAACTTGAGCGTTTGGATTCAGGCTTCAAGATGCTGTTTAATTGGACCGACCCCAATCTTTGTTTTGCAGAAATCCTACACTTGGCGGGCAAGATTCCCTTGCCCCCTTATCTCAAACGTGAAACAGAGGAACGTGATAAAAGTGATTATCAAACGGTTTATGCAAAAGAGGACGGTTCAGTAGCCGCACCAACAGCAGGTCTACATCTAACGGAAGAATTATTGGAGCGTTTGAATACCAAGAGTATCAATACGGCCACACTCACCTTGCATGTAGGTGCAGGAACCTTCAAACCCGTGAAAACCAAAACGGCTGAAGAACATGACATGCACGCAGAATTTATAGAAGTGCGACGTGAACTTTTGAACACTCTACTTGAAAATCCCGAACAAACCAGAATTGCAGTTGGCACCACTTCGTTGCGAACGCTAGAGAGTATCTACTGGATGGGCGTTAAACTGCTTCAAGATCCCCAAGTCACATTGAACGATTTACAACTGACCCAATGGGAAGCCTATACCTTACCTCAAAGGTTTAGTTTTTCAGAAGCGTTAAATGCCCTATTGCGGCAATTCGAAAACGAACGCTGCGATCAATTATTAACTAAGACAAGTATAATGATTAAACCCGGTTATCGTATTCGGAGTGTTGATGCCATTTTGACCAATTTTCACCAACCGAGGTCAACACTGTTGCTTTTAATTCATGCTTTCGTGGGTGAGGACTGGAAAAAAATATACGACTATGCACTGGCAAATAACTATCGTTTTTTAAGCTATGGTGACGGCAGCTTGCTCTGGTTGAATAAATAAACCAAACCTTATAAGAATTTTGAAAAGATTTTATGGAGAATCTGAAAAAATTCTAAATAACCTGTGAGATCGCGCAGCAGCAACGAAGTTAATGAGTGCGAAAGCGAA
>JBILIM010000078.1:0-6922 GCA_044349985.1 Crocinitomicaceae bacterium | reverse complement strand
CATTGAGTGTTCAAGGTTCGGATAGAAGTGGAAATTTATCAGGAGATTTGGAATATAAAATCAATTTTGAGGTGGTTCATGAATCGTCTATCACGCATTTATTGAACTACCCCAATCCATTTAGCAACAGTACAAAATTTGTGTTTACGCTCACGGGGTCAGAAGTGCCTGATGAAATCTTGATTCAAATCTTAACCGTAACCGGAAAAGTTGTTCGTGAAATCACGGAAGATGAATTGGGTACTTTACATATTGGAAGAAATATTACTGAATACGCATGGGATGGAAGGGATGAATTTGGTGATCAATTGGCAAATGGTGTATACTTGTATCGGGTGCTTTCAGAAATAAACGGAGAATCGATTAAACATCGTGAAACCAATGCTGATCAATATTTCACAAAAGAGTTTGGAAAAATGTATTTGTTTCGGTAATTAAAAAAACCGACAACTGAATACCGCTGTGTCATCAATTAAGTCCAATTCACCTCGCCATTCGTCGAGCTTAGAGAAGAGCAAATTGTTCAAATCTTCCATTTTCAATGGATAGAAAGCATTGACTAATTTTATTAAACGGTCTACACCGAAATAGTCATTCTTTTCATTTTCCAACTCCACCACTCCATCCGTGTACAAAAAAATTGTTGTGTTGGGTTTGAGTGTTTTTTTACCGGTTTGAATAAATGGCAACTCGTCCAACATACCAAGACCAATACAGCCTTCAGTAAGCATTTCTACTTTTCTTCCATTGGTTACAAAAGGATGATTATGACCTGCATTTATGTACTTCAATTCTCTTGTATTCGCGTTATAGTGCGCTATGAAAAAAGTTATAAATTTTTCACCCTTAGCACTACGCATTACTTTTTTATTGAGCTCTTCGAGCATAAATTCAAGGTCGAAACGCTGGTAATTGAAAACGGTTCGAATGGTTGCTTGAAAATTGGCCATGAGCAATGCCGCTCCTATTCCTTTTCCGGAAACATCTCCTATACAAATGATGTACTCCTCATCTCCTAAAGGGATAAAATCATAATAATCTCCACCAACCTCATGCCTAGGGGTGTACTTTGCAGAAATATCCATGCGCCTATTCGAAGGTAAATCAGAAGGGAACAGTAAACGTTGCATTTCAGACGCCACTTCCAGTTCTTTCTTAATTCTTGCTTGAACCAGACTCTGACTTGCAAGCCGAATATTCTCAATGGCTACAACAATTATATTGGTTAAGGTTTGTATAAAACTTAAAGTGTCTAATTCTTTTGATTTTACTCCTGCGTCGAATGAAAAATTACCCTTAAGCAACAAAAACGCAATTGGATTTTTATTATGAAAAACCGGGATTACGATATCGAATTCCTTTAAAAATTGAGAATGAGACGATTGAATCTGTGTGATATCATTAAACCGGAGCAATTCACTGTTTACATCTATATCTTTAATCCTGCCTTTAAACCCATGTTTAATTATACAATCCCACTCTGCTGATTTATTAAAAAGGATAAATCGTTGAATTCCAATTTGCTCACTGAGAATAAAACTGTAAATTCTTAATAGTTGCTCTACGCCAGCATTGTTATTGATTGCCTTAGTAATCTCTAACAAAGAGCTCAACATAAAATCTTTATCCTTGAGCTGATCCTCTAGAATTTGCTCACGTATGCGACTCATTTTATCTTATCGATAAGGTGTGGTAATTTCCGTAATGAAGCAAGTTCTCTGAACTTCTCCTTTACTTCACCGCATGGACTACCAAAATAGGTCTTGTTACCTTCTAAATCCTTTGAGACTCCCGACTGTGCTAAGATTATAGCTCCTTCACCTATGGTTAAATCACTAGCCACGCCCACCTGGCCCCATAGAATAACACGGTTTTCAATTTTTGTGCAACCAGCAATTCCTACATTGGCGGCAAACAAACAATCCTCACCAACTTGTGTATCGTGACCGACATGTACTTGATTGTCTATTTTAGTACCTTTTCCAATTTTAGTAATTCCTGTTACTCCAGCATCAATGGTGCACAAGGCACCGATTTCGACATTTTTTCCAATGTAAACCGATCCACAAGTATGCATTCGATTGTAGCCGTCTACTTTTTTCTTATAATAAAATGCATTGAAACCAATCACTGAATTTGGACCAATGATGCTACCTTCTTCGATTACGGTTCGATCTGCAATAAACGCTCCTGAATAAATAACGACACCTTTACCTATGAAAACATTTTTACCAATATGAACATTAGGATAGATTACAGCAGAGGGATCAATATTTGATTCTGTCGTGCTATTTGTCAACTGATGTGTTATCGGCGAAAAAAAGAGGGTTAATTTATTAAAATCATCGAATGGTGCTTGAGAAATCAACAATCCTTTTCCTTCCGGACAGGGTACTTCTTTATCGATAATGATTGTCGTTGCGGCGCTATTTAAAGCCTTTTCATAATACTTTGGGTGATCTACAAAAACCAAATCACCACCTTCAACCATATGTATTTCATTGATTCCCGTTACCAAATGATTACGATCGCCTAAAAATTCACAATTTAAAAAATCGGCTACTTCTGCTAATCGATAGGGTCTTGGCAATTTCATGTTCACACTTTTTTTAAAATTACAACAGAGAAGGACGCAAAGAATGCATGTTTTGGGGGTTTTATCACCTCATGTGTGTTAATACCAATTGAAATTGATAAAATCTGATTAAAATTGTATACGAATTCATACATGTCAGCTTCTAAGTCAAAATTTAATACTGCAATAAACGCCGCCTATTTTAGTATATTCGGAAACTTGGCTTTGGCTATTTCAAAAGGCCTGACAGGTTATTTTGGTAATTCCTTTGCCATGATTGCCGATGCTATCGAATCCTCTTCGGACGTATTTGCCTCACTGCTTGTATTGTTTGGTTTAAAATATGCATCTCGTCCACCTGACGAAAACCACCCTTATGGACATGGAAAAATTGAACCTTTAATCACTTTCGCGGTGGTTGGATTTCTACTGATTTCTGCGACTGTTATTTTTGTGGAAAGTATTGACAATATTCTAACACCTCACGGAACACCGGCTCCATTTACACTGTATGTTTTAGGTGTAATTATTTTGATTAAGGAATTCTCCTATCGTTTTGTGAATCGTAAAAGTAATGAAACGAATAGTACTTCTTTGAAAGCTGATGCCTGGCATCACAGAAGTGATGCAATAACGTCGTTAATGGCCTTTATAGGAATTTCTATTGGTCTATACTTTGGCCCTGGTTATGAAACTGCAGATGACTATGCCGCGATGTTGGCTTCACTATTTATTGTTTACAATGCCTATCTTATATTCCGCCCTGCCTTAGGTGAAATCATGGATGAACATTTACATGACGCTTTGATTTCAGATATTCGTAAACAAGCAGAAAAGGTAAAAGGTGTAGTTGCAACCGAAAAATGTTTTGTTCGAAAAATGGGAATGCATTACATCATCGACTTGCATGTTGTTGTCGACGCGTCGTTATCGGTTGGTGAAGGTCATGCCATAGCACATGCCGTTAAGGACCACCTAATCACAGAACTACCAGATATTTTGGATATCCTTATCCACATTGAGCCGGATGAGCTTACCGAAACTGCTTATTACTAATAATTGAGCAGCTTTTCTAAAGCATCTTTTACGTGTTGGCTATTGGTCAAGAGTGCCGCTTCCAGTGCAGAATTTAATGGTATTGCGGGTGTATCAACTGAACCCACGATACCTACCGGTGCATCCAAATACTGAAAATTATCACGTTGTATGCGACCTGCCAATCCCAGTGTAAAGGTATTTTCTACTGACTCTTCTGTAACCAGCAACACTTTCCCATGTCTTTTAGCGACTTCATTAATGGCATCATGATCTAAAGGATTCAAAGATCGTAGATCAAGAATCTCAATTCTATCTTCAAAATCTTTTGCAGCTTCTAAGGTCCAATAAACACCCCTTCCATAGGTAATAACTGCACATGAAGTTCCATTATCTATTGCTGAATTTGCTGCTTCTTGAACAGTCCTTGCTTTACCAAATGGTATAACGTAATCTTCATCAGGCTCTATAGACATAGCACCTTCGGTTCCAGGAATCTTAGACCAATACAAACCTTTATGTTCCAACAAAACAACTGGATTGGGATCATAAAATGCAGCCTTCATCAATCCTTTTAAATCAGCCCCAGTCGACGGATAAGCGACTTTAATTCCACGGATGTTTGTCAAAACCGATTCAACACTGGAAGAATGGTATGGTCCACCTGAACCGTATGCTCCAATTGGAACACGAATTACACAACTCACTGGCCATTTTCCATTCGAAAGGTAATACGATCTGGATACTTCGGTAAAAAGTTGGTTCAATCCTGGCCAAATGTAATCTGCAAATTGCACCTCTACAATTGGCTTTAAACCGACAGCAGACATTCCTACGGTAGATCCAATAATAAAAGCTTCTTGAATGGGCGTGTTGAATACCCTATCATCTCCAAAAGTTTGTGCTAATGTTGCAGCTTCTCTAAATACACCACCCAATCGACCACCAACATCTTGACCATACAAAAGCGCTTCAGGATGTTGCTCCATAATTTCACGCACTGCGAACAAAGCAGCGTCTACCATCACCGTTTTTTTCTTCCCTTTCGGTTCGCGTTCGCCTTTTTCCTGTGTTATAGGTGTTGGAGCAAAAATAAATTGCGTTACAGTCTCTGGATTTGGATCGGCTGCACTTAAAGCTTTATCGTAGGATTCATCTACTTTTTTTCTTGCCGCTGCTTCCGTATTCACTATATCCGCTTCATCAATTCGATTACTTCTCAAAAGTTGTTTCAACTTCGGAAAAGGATCCCTTTGAGCTGCCTCTTCTAAATCGTCTCTGTACCATTCTTTTCTTACTCCTGAAGTATGATGCCCGAGAAGCGGAACCTTTGCATGAAGAACAAAAGGTCTTCGTTCTTTTCTTACGGTTTCAAACACCTCTTTAACCGTGTTAAAAGCCAATTCGAAATCCGTGCCGTCAATAGATCGCACCTCAATACCATTAAAGCCTTTTGCATATTCCGACATGTCCTGAGCGCGCGTTTCTTTGGCATTTGCAGAGATATCCCAACCGTTATCCTGAACCAAATAAACGATAGGAAATTGTTTTAACGCAGCCATTTGAAGCGCTTCAGAAACTTCTCCCTCTGTGCATGAAGCATCACCTAACGAACAAACGACAACAGGATTTTCGCCATTGAAATCGGGGCCTAAACCCAACTTTTCACGGTATTGGATTCCCATTGCCACACCAGTTGTTGGTATCGCTTGCATGCCGGTCGCAGAAGATTGATGCGGGATTTTAGGCATATCTTCACGATTCAATGAAGGGTGGCTATAATAGGTTCTTCCACCAGAAAAAGGGTCGTCCTTTTTGGCAAAAACTTGTAACATCAATTCGTAAGGATCCATACCAATACCCAAAAGAATACTGTCATCTCGGTAATAAGGCGCCACCCAATCTTGAGGTTTCAACTGCATACCCACTGCCAATTGAATGGCTTCGTGTCCGCGTGATGTAGCGTGAACGTATTTGGATGTAACTTCTTTATTTGCTTCGAACTTTTCCGCCATAGATTTAGCGGTGCTCATCAACCCGAATGCTTTAAGCAATATTTCTTTATGCACGATGCAGTTTTTTAGTTTTTGTATTGGTCAAATTGGCGCCAAAATTAATACATTATCAAAGATAACAACTGAATTGAATTCTGGTTTATTGATTATTTTCAATGATGTATTGCAATACATTTTCCATTAAATGCACGCGATCTTTACCAATGACATTGTGCTTATGCATTGGATATGGGAAAAAATCCATTTGAATGCCCAACTCCACAAACTTTTGCACCAGCGCCAGATTGTGTTGCATAACAACAACATCATCGGAAGTACCATGAATGAGTAATAAGTCTCCTTTTAAGTTTCCAGCATGTGTTAAAAGACTCGCTTGTTCGTACCCTTTGGGATTTTGCTCAGGACGATCCATATAGCGCTCACCGTACATGATTTCATAGTATTTCCAATCGGTAACAGGACCTCCAGCAACACCTACTTTAAAAACGTCTGGTTCGCGAAGCATCAACGAAGTAGTCATGAAACCACCAAAAGACCAACCATGAACTGCCAATCTATTTGAATCAACATAAGACAAGGACTTCAAAAATTCCACACCTTCAAGTTGATCTTCTATTTCAACTGTTCCCAACTGGCGATGAATTTGAGATTCAAACTTAACACCACGTTCAGCAGATCCTCTTCCATCAACGGTATAAATCAAATATCCTTGTTCAGCCATCCAAAACATCCATAAATTGGCATTATCTAACCAAGAATTGGTAATCATTTGGGCATGAGGTCCGCCGTAAACATAAACCAATACCGGATATTTTTTAGTTGGATCAAAATTACTTGGCTTTATGAGTCTTCCATAAAGTGTTGAACCATCGTTTGCCGTTAGCGTATTGATTTCAGATGTTCCTATTGCATAATCCGACAATTTCTCAGGACTGTTTACCAGTTCTTTTGACAATTTTCCGTTTGCTGCATATAGAGCGGATTTATGTGGTGTATTGTGGTTGGAATATGCATCGTAAAAATATTTCCCATCAGATGAAAGCATAAAATCGTGGACTCCTTCTGTTGTTGTAATCAATTTTTGAACCCCATTCAAGTCTACCTGATACACCATTGTATTTAAAGGATTCTCGCCTGTTGCAGCAAAATACACAGATTTCCCGTCTGGTGAAGCAGTAAGAATTGATTTTGCAACAAATGTATTATTCGTTAACTGTTTCAACAACAACCCATCGATATCGTAATAGTAAAGGTTGTTGAATCCACTTTTTTCTGAGATCCAAATAAAATTATTGGA
>JBILIM010000139.1:0-5221 GCA_044349985.1 Crocinitomicaceae bacterium | reverse complement strand
CAATCAGAAATGTAAGTGATTCAGACGCAGTTGCCCATTTTTTGAATTCCTCGCTTTCGAAAGGAGAGATCACTCAAGTGAAAGCAGATATCAATAACGGAAAGACAAAGTTGCTTTTTGTCGCTCCGGAATCCTTGACAAAAAAAGAAAATATCGATTTCTTGACTTCAGTTAATGTCTCATTTTTTGCTATTGATGAAGCACATTGTATTTCTGAATGGGGACATGATTTTAGACCGGAATATCGAAGATTGCGAGAAATATTTGAGAAAATTTCACAAGTTCCAATTATTGCGTTAACTGCTACTGCTACGCCAAAAGTGCAATACGATATTCAGAAAAACCTAAACATGTTAGATGCTGTGGTATTTAAGTCTTCTTTTAACCGAGACAATTTATACTACGAAATACGTCCGAAAAGAGATGTTGTCAAACAAATTATAAAATACATCAAGACAAAAGAAGGTAAAAGTGGAATCGTATATTGTCTTAGCCGTAAAAAGGTTGAGGAAATGGCAGAACTTTTACAGGTAAATGGCATCAATGCTTTGGCATATCATGCTGGCCTAGATGCCGTTACAAGAGCCAAACATCAAGATATGTTTTTGATGGAGGAGGTTGAGGTCATCGTCGCTACTATTGCTTTTGGAATGGGTATCGATAAACCGGATGTTAGGTACGTGATTCATCATGATATTCCTAAATCCTTGGAAAGCTATTACCAAGAAACAGGAAGAGCTGGACGCGATGGAGGAGAGGGGGAATGCATCGCTTTCTACAGCTATAAGGATATTGAAAAACTCGAAAAATTTCTTCAGGGCAAAGCTGTTTCAGAACAAGAAATTGGAAAGCAACTGTTGACAGAAATCGTGTCCTATGCCGAAACGTCTGTATGTCGTAGAAAGTTCATTTTACATTATTTCGGAGAAGGTTTTGATGCATCAAATTGTAATGCTTATTGTGATAATTGCAAGCATCCAAGAGAGCGTAAGGAAGGCTCATCTTATGTTCTGATGCTATTAAAAGCAATCACTGACCTCCAAGAAATGCAGAAAGCTAAACATATTTGTGCTTATCTATCAGGTAATCTCACAGCGGAAATTAAATCCTATAAGCATGATGGTTTAGAAGGGTTTGGGTGTGGCAAGGATAAGGACGAGCATTTTTGGAATGCTGTGATTCGACAAGTAATTGTGAATGGACTTGTATACAAAGAAATCGAATCATACGGAACGTTAAGACTGTCTGAATCCGGAAAACAATTTTTAGAAAATCCAGAGTCCTTCATGCTCATAAAAGAGCATGATTTTTCGAATACCGACGACGATGAATTGCTTGTTAACGCTGCGGGTAAAGGTGGCGTTTTTGATGAAGCACTATACGACATGTTGGTTGATTTGCGAAAATCCCTGTCGAAACAAATGAATATCCCACCTTTCGTGATTTTTCAAGAACCTTCACTGAAAGATATGTGTTTTCAATATCCAGTTACCGTGGAGGAGCTTACAAATATTCAGGGAGTTGGTGTAGGAAAGGCCAGTCGATACGGAGAACCATTTGTTGAGCTTATTAGGATATATGTCGAAGAAAATGAAATTGAACGACCACAGGATGTAGTTGTTAAAAGTCTAATCAATAAATCGGGTCTTAAAGTTCAACTTATTCAAAATATAGATCGCAAATTGCCCTTAGAGGATATCGGTAGATCCCAAGGTAAATCGATGCTTGAAGTAATCGATGAAATAGAAGCTATAGTATCTTCAGGAACCCGTGTAAACATCAATTATTATATTGATGATATTCTCGATCATGAAAATCAAGTAGAGATTTATGATTATTTTAAAGATGCAGAAACAGACGATTTGACCACTGCATATAAAGAATTTGACGGGGATTACAGTGAAGAAGAACTTCGATTAATGCGCATCAAATTTATGAGCGAGATGGCAAATTGATTTTACTGTTCTTTTGAAAATAAGTAGGTGTTAACATTTCCCAGTGAATCACCTCCTTCTATCTGTAAATCAGAAGCGTTAATGGTAAGAATCCTGTACTTTCCACTACTTGTTAGATTAAGTCCAACAGAATTACTGAATAATATATCTGAACCGTTTTCCTCAACTTGATAGGAACCATAGGCAATTGAAGTGTCAGTGATGCCCCCAAAACTGTATATGAGGTTAAAGTCGAAACGATTTGAATCGAGTTGAAAATTTATGCTTCCCTGGCAATTGGATGATTTGGTTGTCAAACCTTCATTATTCGTTATGGAATAACTAATTATTGTCCATTCGCCATTTAGTTTTTTTGAATTTAATTTCTGTTTGTTACAACCGATCATGACAAACAAAAATAGCGTACCGATCAAGAGAGTTTTCATAAATCTTCCATGTTTAACACACACATTGTCATTGCACACATTCCGATTTTTAACGCTTGTGGGTCAATGTCGAACTTTGGATGGTGCACACCATACGTAATTCCTTTTTTCTCATTTCGAACTCCTAATCTAAAGAAACACGCGGGTATTTGTTGCGCATAAAAAGCAAAATCTTCAGAACTTAAGCGAATCGGCAAATCAAATACGTGCGCTTCACCGAAGAAATGAATTGCTTTTTGTTTTGTTTTTCTGGTTAATTCAGGATCATTTTCAAGAAAAGGATAGCCTTTGCTGATTTCCAGTTCTGCTTTTCCACCCATTCCCTCAACAATAGCAATAATTTGCTTTTCAATTAATTCAAGCGCTTCTTTTCGCCAATGTTCGTCCATTGTTCTGAATGTTCCTTTTAATATTGCTTTTGAGGGAATAACATTGGTTGAGCCCAAAGCTTCAAAATGCCCGAAGGTTAAAACCGAAGGTATTTTTGGGTCACATTTTCTGCTGATAATTTGTTGCAGTGTTGTAATTACTGTGGCACCAATTGCAATTGGGTCGATGCAATTATTTGGGGTGGCGCCATGCCCACCTTTACCAATAATTGTTAAATATATTTCATCGCATGAAGCCATATACAATCCTTCCTTAAATCCAAGATTTCCAACAGGTAGATCTGGAAAAACATGTAGTGCGAATATTTCATTAACCTTAGGTGAATTCAGAATATTCTCAGCAATCATTAATGATGCTCCTCCAGGATTCTTTTCTTCACCGGGTTGAAAAATAATTTTAACTGAATGGGGTAATTCTTCTTTAATATCATTGAGAATTTCGCAAACACCTAGTAAGATCGCAGTATGCACATCGTGTCCGCATGCATGCATTATTCCTGTGCGGGTTGATTTGTATGCATTTTCATTCTCTTCCAAAATAGGTAGCGCATCCAAATCTGCGCGTAACGCTACGCATTCGTTCAGCGCATTTGAATTCGAACTTGGTATAAATCCAACGATGCCTGTTCCAGCAATTCCTTTCGTATAGGCTATTCCGATTTTATCTAAAACGGAACAAACAAAATCCATTGTTTCGTATTCTTGATAGGAAAGTTCTGGGTATTGGTGGAGATGTTCTCTATATCCTAGGACTTTATCAAAAAGCGCTTCAGATTTATTTTTAATTAGATCCTTTAACATATGCTTTTTTGGTCTTGTAAATTTAAAACTATTGGTGGTAAAAATTTGATTTTATTCTACCATAAGGTTACATCCTCTAATATCTGCATGATCGAATCTTCCCATAATTTCAAATTTATTTTCGTATATCCTTCCGAGATCTTGCGTTTCAATAAAACTGCAACTGTAAAGGTTGGCTAAATCAATAACATTAATTCCTCCAGTTTTCCCATCATTTACATATTGAAACGGATCGTTGGTGGAGCGTATTCGTATTTTCATCCAATTGGGACACGAGAATTTTAGTTGTGCATCGATACTATAGGATTGCGATAATAATTCGGTCATTCCGTATTCTGATTTAATCTTTGTAGTATTCAATCCAATGGCAATAGTGTTGTGTAATTCGCGTTTCGTCATTTCTTTTCTTCGACCTTTCATACCGCCTGTTTCGATTATTATTGCTTCTGAAAAGTCCATTTTTAATGAAGCCAAATCCAATAAAGCGTATGCAACCCCGAAAATGACAACCTGTTTACCAAGAGCAAGTCCTTTTAAATAAAGTTCATGAGCAGATTGCAGCTCGTTGAGAATAAATCCTGAGAATTCGATTTTGGTTTGCGCGATTAATTCTTGAACCATAAATACCAAGCTTGAATCTCCCTGCTCTAAATAATTAGGTAAAAGCGCTAGAATGACTTGATTTTCCGGATGCCCAATTTGATTTGTATACGTTGCTGAAAAGGATCGCTCGTAAATTTTTTTTTTCGCGATTAAATGTTTTGAACGCTGCTTATTTGTTGTCCCGCTACTTTGAAAAATCAATTCAGGTTGAAAACCGTTATGGATAACATCGTGATTTTTAAAGAATGAAATGGGTAAAAAAGGAATTTCAGTATAGGTTTTTGGGGCATGTTTACCAATCAGTTCTACGTAATTTTTATATATGGTGACGTTTTTGAATTGAAAATTAAATACTTCTAATGCAACATCGTTAAATTCTTCCTCCGAAGCAATAGAAAAAATTTTTTCTATCAATGGCATAGTTAGTGAGTGATTTCTTGAATTTCCTCTGGATTGTGTTTGTATCTAAAAATGATTACAAAAATAAATGCCACTACGAGAGAATAGGCAGCGAAAATCAACCAAATAACCGTCCAATCCTTTTGACTTGTTTCAGCATTGGTATATAAATCAATCACAAATCCACTTCCGTAAGCCCCGATAATTGCTCCCAATCCATTAGTCATTAACATAAACAATCCTTGTGCACTAGAGCGAATGGATGGGTTCGCCTCTTTTTCAATAAAAAGAGAGCCTGAAATGTTGAAAAAATCAAATGCCATTCCGTAAATGATCATTGATAAACTCAGAAATATGAAACCGCTACCAGGATCACCAATTCCAAAAAATGCAAACCGAAGTACCCACGCTATCATGCTCATGAGCATCACTTTTTTTATTCCGAATCGCTTTAGAAAGAAAGGTATAGTTAGAATAAATAATGCTTCTGAAATCATAGAAAAGGATAAAAACATCAAAGAGTGTTTAACAGCAAACGAATCTGAATATTGTCCAGAAAAGTCTCTAAGAAAACCATCGCCCCACATATTTGAAATTTGCAATACACATCCAAGGAGCATGGAGAAAATAAAGAAAATGACAATCTTTT
>JBILIM010000077.1:0-6953 GCA_044349985.1 Crocinitomicaceae bacterium | reverse complement strand
AAGCGTTAGAATTATTGGTTTTATTCTTTTTCTCGTGAATAACCTTTTTAAGATTCTTTATACGTCCAATAATTTTATTCTGCTCAACGGGCTTCTTTCCCGAGGAAGAAAAAGCGACAAGTACAGAAGCAAATAAGGTTGAAATGAGCTTACCTATTTTATTCATTGTGTGGTTGATTTGGTATCAAAATTAAAAAAAAAGTTAAAACAGCCAAAAATAAAGCTTGTGATTAAAACCGAAAATGCACTTATAACAGTTGATCTCCACATTTACTTTTTACAATTTGGTTTTGTTAATGGTTTTTCAGCATGTCAAAATAATATTTTATCTTTAGGTATAGAATCTGTATGACAAAAACAAAATTACAAGACGGTACTGCGATTTACTGTTTAAGAAAACCGGAAGCTAAAATGCTGGATCATCATGTTGATGGCTACCTGCAAAACGGTATAGAAATCAATGATAATGATGTTGTTTTCGATGTTGGAGCCAATATTGGTGTATTTGGCGTGAGGGCAATTCAAAAGGGACAAAATGTAACTGTTCATTGCTTTGAACCCATTCCTGATATTGCTGATGTTTTAATAAACAACGCTAAAACTTTTGGTGAAAACAGATTTTATGTCCATCAATGTGGTGTATCCTCAAAAAATGGGGAAGCAACCTTCACTTACTTCCCGAATACTCCTGCACTTTCAACCTTACATCCAGAACAATGGGATGAAAATCCTGGTGCCTTCAAAGATGCAGTTAAAGGAACAATGAAAAATCCACCCGTCGGAATGAAATGGATGAAATTGATTCCAACAGTCTTTTCAGGGGCTATTGCAGCTTATTTAGTAAAAGGTAGCAAGAAGGTTACTTGTAAACTTGTTCCATTGTCAGACATTATTGAAAAAGAAAATATTACAAAAATTGATTTGCTTAAAATAGATTGTGAAGGCGCAGAATGGGATGTACTAATGGGAATTCGTGATGAACATTGGTCTTTAATAAAATCAATGGTAATTGAAGTGCATGATCTTAATGGAAGATTAAATGACATGAAGATGCTTTTAAATGAAAAAGGTTTTACAAAACAAGTTGCAGAGCGTGAAACAGGACTCGAGCAAACGCCCATGTATAATTTATTTGCACTTCGATCATGACAGCAATTGATGCAGCATTTTATACCGCATTACTACTGATTGGATCAAATATATTTGGTTTCCTCTACAGCTATATTGTATTAAACACAACCCTTTTTGCAAAGTATAGGATTCAAAACAAACCATATCCCAAAGGTCTCTTTATGAGCAGAATGCCGCTGTTTCTATTCAACCTAGGAACACTTATTGCCTTATCGGCTTTTGGTGCTTACATGATGTTTGATTTTTTTGACACAAATTGGCCCGTTTGGTGGGTGATTCCTATTCAAGTCACAATAGCATTTGTAGTAGATGATTTATGGTTTTATACCTACCACCGTTATCTGCATGAAAATAAATTCCTATTGAAACACATCCACTCCATTCACCACAAGGCAACCACCCCCTTTCCTCTAGAATATTTATATGCGCATCCCCTTGAGTGGATGGCAGGCGCGCTTGGACCTGTAATTGGATTCGGTGTAGTAATGCTTTTTATGCCCATGAATATTTTCGCTTTTTGGATTTTTGGACTGATTAGAAATCTTCATGAAATCCACATACATTCGGATTTAAAAATTCCTATAATTAGTCAAATTCCATTAATAAGTACTACCAAACATCATGATGATCACCATTCTAAATTAAAGGGCAATTATGCTTCAACTTTCGGTTGGATGGATAAAATATTTAAAACTGAATTTAAAAATTAACCTTATGAAACTGCTGCTACTGCTACCGATGGCATTTTTATTCTTATCCGTACAATATAAACCCGCTAGCTACTCATTAACCGTTAAGGTTACAAACTTATACAGTACTAGCGGTGTTGTTGAAATTGGACTATACAACAATGCAGATAATTTTCCGGAAGTTGGATTGACATATAAAAAGGTACGTGTCAAGCCCAAATCCGATTACACGTGCTCCTATACGTTTCAATCGTTGCCATACGACACTTATGCATTCGCTATTTATCATGATGCCAATAGCAACAACACCTGTGACGTTAATTTTTTTGGTATTCCAACGGAGTATTACGGATTTTCTAACAATGTCGTTCCAACATGGTCTGCACCATCGTTTAGTGAATGTTCGTTCACTTTAAATGCGAATAAAACAAAATCAGTTGCATTAATTGATTAAAATGGCAGCTGTTTAAACCGCTCTGTTTTATTTCAAACACTTAAAATAATCAAATGGCTCAAGACAGTCCTTACACTGGTATTGGGCCTTACATGCTGTACTTCCGAATAAACTAATCATTCGCGTAGAATAAGACCCACATTTCGGACATGCCACTTTGGGGGGATCAGAAAAAAGAACGGATTTATCAACCTCATCAACAGGAGGTGCAATGCCATACTCGAGCAATTTTTTCTTTCCAGATTCTGAAATCCAATCTGTGCTCCAAGCCGGTGAAAGTACCATTTTGACTTCTACATTAGAAATACCTTTACCCTCGAGCTTTTCAATAATTTGATTTTCGATGTGCTTCATAGCTGGACATCCACTGTATGTAGGTGTGATTGTAACAAGACAGCGATCCATGTTCAACTCTACATCCCGAACTACACCTAAATCCAATATGGACAATACAGGAATCTCAGGATCAGAAACCTCTTCTAAATAATTTAAAATGATTTCACGATTTACCATTCCATATTCGGGTAAGCTCTTTGCATGAACTGCATTTCGGCTAAAATTTTTCCTAAATGTTCTGAATGCATTCCATCTCTTCCTCCCTTAAATTGCCAGTTATTGTTTGGTATGGTTAAGGTAGCTTCATTGAGAACATGCTTCACATTAGTCAACCATTCATGCTTAACTTCAGTAAGATTTGGCAAATGAATCGCATTACTTAAAGTATGATCGATCTGATTTTCAAAAAATAACTCATCAGTATATCTCCACAAAGCATTAATTGAATTTTGGATTCTGTTGTGAGACTCTTCTGTGCCATCGCCCAAGCGAATAATCCATTCGGAGGAATGCTTTAAATGGTATTTTGTTTCTTTGAGTGACTTTTCAGCAATACCGCTTAATTGTTTATCCGTGCATGAAATAAGTCGTTCAAAATAAGGTTTTCTGAAGGCATCAAATAAAAACTGACGCATCATGGTATCTCCAAAATCTCCGTTTGGTTGTTCAACCAGAAGTAGGTTACGATAATCCCTGTCAAATCTTAAAAATGCAATTTGATCAGCATCACGCTCCCCGCCTTCAATTTGTGAAGCGTATTCAAAAAGGTTAGTTGCCTGACCAATTAAGTCCAACGCAATATTGGTTAGTGCGATATCTTCCTCTAAAATGGGTCCATGACCGCACCATTCGGACAGGCGTTGTCCCAAAATAAGTGAATCATCGCCAATCCGTATAAGATATTCAAAAAGTTCTTTATTCATTGCAATTACATATGTGATATTCCATCTGGAACATCGTAGAAAGTTGGATGACGATAGATCTTGGTATTGGCAGGTTCAAAAAGTGCATCTGCTTCAGTTGGATCGGAAGCTGTTATTTGATTCGATGGCACAACCCAAATACTTATACCCTCTGATCGTCTTGTATATACGTCACGTGCATTATCAATAGCCATTTCTGCATCCGCAGCTCTCAAGCTTCCAACATGTTTATGATTTAGGCCTGCTTTGCTTCTTATAAACACTTCCCATAAGGGCCACTCTTTATTCGTCATTTTTTTTAGTTTTATAGTTATGCAGACTTTCGATTGTGTCGTTTTTCAGCAAAAGCAATGGCAGCCTCTCTTACCCAAGCACCTTCTTCTTTGGCTTTTCTTCTGGTATCAATACGATCTTTATTACAAGGCCCATTACCTTGAACCACATTCCAAAATTCATCCCAATTTATTTCACCAAATTCGTAATGCCCCGTAGTTTCATTATATTTCAAATCTTTATCTGGAAGGGTTAGTCCAATCATTTGCGCCTGAGGAACAGTAATATCAACAAATTGTTGCCTTAATTCATCGTTTGTATGCCGTTTTATTTTCCACTTCATGGATTGAAGTGTATGTTTAGATTCTGCATCATTTGGACCAAACATCATAAGCGCTGGCCACCAAAAACGATTCAAAGCATCTTGAGCCATAGCTTTTTGTTCCGGACTTCCATTTGCCAAATGTGCCATGATTTCAAAACCTTGCCGTTGATGAAAAGATTCTTCTTTACAAACTCTTACCATTGCACGCGCATAAGGACCATATGAACAGCGGCAAAGAGGTACTTGATTCATAATTGCAGCACCATCAACTAACCAACCAATTGCACCCATATCTGCCCAGGTTAACGTCGGATAATTGAAAATGGATGAATATTTGGCTTTCCCAGAATGTAAATCATCTATGGTCTCTTCCCTATCTGCACCCAACGTTTCTGCAGCACTGTACAAATACAAGCCATGTCCTGCTTCATCTTGCACCTTTGCCAACAACACAGCCTTTCTGCGAAGATTTGGTGCTCTCGTAATCCAGTTACCCTCTGGTAACATTCCAACAATTTCAGAATGCGCATGCTGGGAAATTTGACGAATTAATGTTTGCCTATATTCTTCAGGCATCCAATCATTTGGCTCAATTTTAATATCCCTATCGATTTTTTCTTGAAACCGATTTTCCAATTCCTGAATGTTCAATTCTTTTACCATAAAGCTCTTGTCTTAGACAAATTTAACGAAATCTGTTTATTTTATCTAAAAACACTTATGATACTTTCTTGTTTAAAAAAGGACACAAAATGTAACCCTATGTAATTGTTAAATTTTCGCTTCTACTTAACTTCAATTGCAGGCGCATTAATCATACAAGCTCCTTTGCGATAAGTGAAAAATCTTCCAAATAGGGTATTGCCAAATAACTTTCCTTCACACCATGCCCGTTCAAATTTGAATTTACGTTCCTCCCAGGTGTAATTTGAATTTTTTGTCTGTACCATCAAAGAGACGTCAAATGATCCCGTTAATTCAGATAATGGAATTTTAAATTTTCTCACTGTATTCATTTCATCTGCTATGATTTGATAATTGAAAGCACCTATATCAGGATTGAGATTTGCATTTAAGGGTATATCATTGAATTGACCTGTAAACAAATAAGCACTGTGAAAAGAATACCCTCTATTGGCCACTAGATGAACATAAAAATAATCGTTGTCATTGTAGAAAAAGGCATTACCAATCTTCGTTTCATTTTTAAGAAGTAGCTCTTTGCGAACCAGTTCCCCACAATAAAAAGGTCTTGGTAATAAATCCTCTGTTGATGCTTGATCAACGGTATTGTTTTTTTCGACGGGAACGATTTCTTCCTTTTGACATGAAAAAAATACGGCTATTGTAGTCAGAATTATTAGACCTGAAAAGAAGGTAAATCTTCTCCATTTGTTTCGTTTCCTTTTCATATAATTTGAATTAAATGTTTCAACAAAAATGTTGTTTTGATTAACCTAATGGAAAAAATTTCATCAAACAAAGAAACAATATCAATCAAACCATTCTTTCTATAAATATATGTACAACCATTATGGCAACAAATCGTTAAATTTGTAATTCTATTTTGTTTTATGACACCTAAGTTTCATACACTAAAAATTAAAGATATTCGTGAAGAAACAGATGATGCAGTTTCTGTAGGTTTTGAGGTACCTGTTATCTTAAAGGAAGATTACGATTTTCTCGCAGGGCAGTACCTGACAATCAAAGCGAATATAAATGGCGAAGACATCCGAAGATCCTATTCGCTTTGCACCCGTCCTGATGAAAACGATTTGAGAATTGCAATTAAACGTGTTTCGAATGGGAAATTCTCTAACTACGCATTGGACCATTTCAAAGTTGGGCAAGATGTTGAAGTAATGACCCCAGCTGGCAGCTTTAAATTTCAACCTGTTGAAAATGCTGAAAAATCATATGTATTGTTTGCATCTGGAAGTGGAATTACGCCCATTATGTCCATAATGAAAAGCATATTACACAATGAACCCAAAAGTGATGTAACGTTCTTTTATGGCAATAAAAATTTTTCATCAATAATTTTTCGAGAGGAAATTGAGGCGCTGAAAAATCTGCACATGAATAACCTTCGTGTAATTCATATTTTATCAAGAGAAAGCTTGGGGAATGATATTCAAAAAGGAAGGATATCTAAAGAAAAAGTCGACAAACTTTACGATGCTTTCCTGAAAAACAACACTATCGATGGTGCATACATTTGTGGGCCTGAAGAAATGATACTTGGGGTTAAAGAAAGTCTAACTGAAAAAGGTATTCCCGAAACGCTTGTACATTTCGAATTGTTCACATCTTCTGCTCCGAAAAAAGTTGCTAAAAGCGAAAGCATTTCACTTGACGCTGTTGATAGTATCGTTTCGATTATTTTAGATGGCGATCAAATCGATATTCCATTAAATACGGATGGTGATAATATTCTAGATGCTGCACAAAAAGCCGGCGCAGATTTGCCGTTTGCATGTAAAGGAGGTGTTTGCTGTACTTGTAAAGCAAAAATATTAGAAGGTACTGCAAGAATGGACGTTAACTATGCACTTGAAAAAGATGAAGTAGAAGCAGGCTATATTCTTACGTGCCAAGCACATCCTACGAGCGAAAAATTATTGGTATCTTTTGACGATTAATTATGGGTATATTTTCATTTCTAAAAACTTCTGACAAAAACAAAAAGGACAACACCTTGATTGTTAAAGAAGTTACAAGTCTTACAAACGAAGCTAAAAGTATTTCTTTCGAAACGCCATCAGACTTTAAATTCGATGCCGGACAGTTTATTGAGTTATCCGTTGAAATTGACGGGA
>JBILIM010000076.1:0-6974 GCA_044349985.1 Crocinitomicaceae bacterium | reverse complement strand
GTTCTCATTGCTGTAAATAATGTCAATACAATTATTAATGAGTCTTTACACGGACTTGATATCTTTAACCAAAAAGCCATTGACAAATTACTCATTAGTATCGATGGAACTGAGAATAAATCAAATATCGGCGCCAATGCAATTTTGGGCGTTTCTATGGCAGTAGCGAATGCGGCAGCTAAAGAATCAGGATTGAGTTTGTATCGATATATTGGTGGGGTGGGTGCTGTTACACTTCCTGTACCTATGATGAATATTTTAAATGGGGGTTCCCATGCAGATAATTTAATTGATATTCAAGAGTTCATGGTGATGCCTTTTGGAGCCTCTTCTTTTTCAGAAGGTTTACAATGGGGAACAGAAGTGTTTCACCACCTGAAGAGTGTGTTGAAAAAACGAGGAATGTCAACAAATGTGGGTGATGAAGGTGGGTTTGCGCCAAATTTAGGTTCCAATGAAGAGGCCATACAGGTAGTTATTGAAGCGGTCGAAAAAGCTGGATTCAGACCAGGAGAAGATATGTTTATTGCCCTAGATGCGGCCTCATCTGAATTTTATAATGCAAACACAAAAACATATAAATTCCACTCAACAAATGAAGAAAGAAATGCTGCTGAAATGGTTGCCTTTTGGGATTCATGGTGTAAAAAATATCCGATTATTTCTATTGAAGATGGCTTAGCTGAAGACGATTGGGAAGGATGGAAATTGTTAACAGAAACAATTGGAGACAAGGTTCAATTGGTAGGGGATGATTTATTTGTTACCAATACAAAGCGCCTTTCTCGAGGAATTGACGAAGGGATTGCAAATTCGATTCTTGTTAAGGTAAATCAAATTGGAACCGTTACAGAAACGATTGAAGCCGTTCAAATGGCAACGAAAAACAGTTACACTTCTGTAATGAGTCATCGAAGCGGTGAAACAGAAGATACTACAATAGCTGATCTTGCTGTAGCATTGAATACAGGTCAAATAAAAACAGGTTCTGCTTCTCGAAGTGATAGAATGGCAAAATACAATCAACTTTTAAGGATTCAAGAGGAATTGGGTGATGCCGCAATTTATCCAGGAAGGAAATTTAAATTTTTAAATTAATTTTCAGCAGTAGAAATCCCGTTTTATTGCATCAATTGTTTACTTTTACTTTAGTCATAGACAACTTATTAAAAATATCTTCGTCTATGATTTCAAATAAACTATACATGAAAACGCTATTATTTTTTTTCGCTTTATGTTTTTCTGCGTCATCTTTGCATGCACAGAATTTAGCAACTGAAGAGGTTACGCTTTTTGGTCAATGTATGATTGAATTGCAGGATCAAAACGAAATGTTGGCATTAGAGGCTGAAATGAGGCTCAATCCTAATGTTAAAATTGTAAGATTGGATTATTTCTCACAAAGGGCATTTATACTTACAAAAGATATTGATCAGTTAACAGATGAACAATTTATGTCATGGTTTAATGCTTCATCTGACAAAGTAAGATGTATTCAAATAGGTAGATATGGTATTGATGCCATAAAACCTTTTCCTTTTGAAAACTGCGACAAACAATAGTCAAAATATGAAAAGTATAATTGCTGTACTCTTATTATTTTGTTCCTTCAATACATTCGCACAGCCGAATGATTGTTCAGAGGCTGTTCCTGGATGTACTACGCCTTCATTCCCTATTGCGCCGAATAATCCAGCAACCAATGTGATCGATTTTACCTCTGGGAGTGTTTCTAATCCTTCAACAAATCCTGCAGGGTTTAATTCGGGATGTTTGCTAAGTGGTGAAACAAGCTCAACTTTTATTACAATAAACGTTATTTCAAATGGAACCCTAGCATGGTCAATTATCGGGCCGAGTGGCGGTTGCTTTGATTGGATCATGTGGCCAATGCCTAATGGCTCGCTTGCTCAGGCTTGTGCGGGCATTAATGGCAACACCTTACCTCCTGTAGCTTGTAACTGGAATGGTACATGCAACGGAAATACAGGTATGGCTCCTCCCGGACAGTTACCCCCTAATGGTTCTCCAACGAGTTATCAAAATCCTTTAAATGTAACAGCCGGTCAATCGTATTTGCTTTGCCTTTCCAATTATAGTGGTACAAGTCAAAATGTTAATTTAAACTTCTTCGGAACAGCTGGTGTTTCTTGCAATGTTTCTGCAGCCGATCAAACCATTTGTTTGGGTAACTCTGCAAACGTAACCATTGCTACTCCAGGTTTGACTTCTCCTCAATTTACATGGTTGGTGACCACAGGTGTGTCAAATACCTCCGCGGGAACTAACGTTAGCGTAACACCTACTGTCACAACTACATATCAAGTTCAAGTTTATCAGCCAGCAACCGCAACTGCTTCAGCATTTACGGATACCGCTGTTTTTACCATTACAGTAATTCCTCCTCCAACACCTAATGCAGGAATTGATGACACAGTTTGTATAGGTCAACCCATTTATTTGAATGGTACAATTAGTAATCCTGCGAATACACCATCATGGCAGTTTATTACAACAGGAATTACACCAACCCCAACAGTTACATTTGCGCCGAATTTTAATTCACTAACACCAACGGTTACTGTAAATCAACCTGGATTGTATCAATTTGTTTTACGAGAAAACAGCACGCTTTGCGGGATTTATCGCGATACGGTTAGAGTTCTTGTTGCTCAAATCAATCAAACTTTATCAAGCTTAAGTCCTTCCTGCGCAGGATTATCTGATGGAACCATCCTAATTAATAGTCCTTTGGCTGATGAATACAGTTTTGATAACGGCATCACTTGGCAGGTGGATTCGTTTGCAGTGGGTTTTGCCGCCGGAACCTACTCAGTGTGTTCAAGAAATAATTTAGGTTGTCAAACGTGTTCAAATGTCACTGTTACTGACCCGGCCCCCGTTCAAATTTTTGTGGGTAATGACACCTTGATTTGTGAAAATGGAACAGCGCTGCTAACAGCAAGTGCTACAGGTGGCACTTCTTATAACTTTATTTGGGACCATACAACAAATACTGCAGCAAACCAATCGGTAAATCCATCGGTGAATACAACGTATACTGTAATAGCTGAAAACCAAAATGGTTGTCAATCTTTACCCGCAACAATCGATGTTTCCGTGAGACCTCCAATAAGTGGAACGATTACTCCAGATGTCACTATTTGTCCAGGTTATCCTACAATTTTGGATGCTACTGCCAGTGGAGGTATAGGAGCACCTTTTACATTTACTTGGAGTACAGGAGCTTCTGGCAATGGTTCGAATCATTCCACTTCTGTAAATCCACCATCCACCAGTGCTATAACTGTTACAATAGAAGATCAATGTGAGTCTTCACCTCTAGTACTATCAACTAATGTAATTCTAGCACCGTTACCAGTTCCTCAGATAGGCGTTAATGTGAATAATTTATGTGAGCCGGCGGTTTACGAGCTCTATAATTTGACAAATCCTGCACTTTCAGAATTTGTGTATTGGGAATTATCAAATGATCAAATTTTTATCAATCAAGATACCATTACAACCCTACCGTTATGGGCTGGAAATTACGATGTTCAATTGGTTGTTACCAGTCCTTTTGGTTGCATTGACTCAACTACGTTTTACAGTTATTTAACGGTTCAACCCAAACCTACCGCTGACTTTAATCACAGTCCGAATCCGGTTATGATGTTCAATACACAAGTGCAGTTGACTAATTATTCTCAAAATGCGGATTCATACGAGTGGTTTATAGACAACGGTTCTCCATCTTATTCGCAATTAAAGCATTTGCAAACCATGTTTCCTGATGGAACTCCCGGAGAGTATAATGTTATGTTAATAGCAACATCTGATTTTGGATGTGCTGATACAGTGGAAAAGATTGTAATTGTTTTACCGGAAATCATTTTATATGCACCAAATACATTTACGCCAGACGATGATGAATTCAATCAAAGTTGGGGAATTTATATTGAAGGTGTAGATATTTATAATTTTAACTTGTTGATATTTGATCGTTGGGGTGAAATCATATGGGAGACCAATGATCCTTATGCTAATTGGGATGGAACTTTTAACGGCAATCCGGTTCAGCAAGGTACATACAATTGGACAATAGAGGTGAAAGACGCTATAAATGATAAAAAATATCAATACAGCGGACACATTAATTTATTGAGATAGTTTGCGCAAAATGAATTGATACATTTGACAAACGATACATGTAAATGTTAAGTATTCACCGACTATTGATTCTTGTTTTATTTGTTTTTTCAGGCGGATATGGTTTAGCACAGCCTTCAAATGACAATTGTTTCGGAGCAATAATTTTAACACCCGGGACCTCATGTCCCCCAGTTAGCGGTTCGGTTGCTAATGCCACTCAATCTATTCCAGGATGCGCTGGAACTGCAGATGATGACGTCTGGTATAGTTTTGTGGCTACACAAACCAATCTAAGTGTGCAAGTAAGTGGTGCTACAGGTTTTAATCCAGTAATACAAGTTTTCTCTGGAGGATGTTCATTTGGCACCTCTTTGATTTGTTCTAATTCATCAGCTACGGTAAACGAAACAGCCTCCTTATCCAATTTAATTGTTGGAGTAACCTATTGGATAAGGGTGTATCATTTCGGAGTAACTTATCCAAATAATCCTACTTTTAATATTTGTGTAACTTCTCAAGCTGTAATGCCAAATTGTGGCATATCCCCGGCAGCTGGAAACACATGCGCCCAGGCAACATTAATTTGTGATGTAAACGGTTATTGTGGAAGTACCTCTGCATCCTACACGGCAGACTCCTGGCCTGATTTGACAAGTGCTTTTTGCGGATCGATTGAAAACAATTCATTTATACAGTTTGTGGCAAATAGTGCTACCGTTTCACTTAATGTTTGGGTGACGTCCTCTTCATCCAATCTTGGGATACAGGTGATGGTTTTTTCAACACCAAGCTGCGGTGGTCCAGTTACTACCCATACTTGTGTCTCTCCGCTTGCACCTTCTCCACAGGCACAACCTGTAACCGTTAATGGATTGGTCCCTGGGAATACTTATTATATGATGATTGATGGATACGCAGGAGATGTGTGTAATTATGTAATTGGAGTGAATTCCGGTATTCAAGTTTCGGGGTTTATTAATTCATCCTCAACGAATGTTTGCCTGGGAAATTCAATAACATTAACTGCAGGAGGAGGAAATGGTCTATACAATTGGTCACCTAATGCTGATTTAAGTGCAACTGCAGGATCAATTGTTGTGGCGACACCTACAACACAAGGTCCTCATACGTATACGATGACTACTTTTTCAAACAACCCTCTTTGTCCATCAACCTCTGTTTCAAATATAACGATAAATGCGTTTTCTCCCCCTACACCCAATGCTGGCATCGACGATTCTGTTTGTTTTGGAGATTTAATATTTTTAAGTGGAACCCAAACCAGTAGTTCAAACACAACGGTATGGCAGTATCTAACAAATGGAATAACACCAACACCAACTGTTTCATTCAGTCCCAATTTTTCATCATTGACTCCTACGGTAACGGTGAATCAACCTGGATTGTATTCTTTTATTCTTAGGGAAACGAATTCGGTATGTGGAATTAGTAGAGATACAATGACAGTATTGGTACAAAGTCCAAACCAGATTTTAACTTTTGATACACCAAGTTGTTTTGGGCAAAATGATGGAATAATTTACGTTGATAATTCGGATGCTATTGAATACTCAATTGATAATGGTATTACTTGGCAAAATGATTCGCTCTTCACGGGACTTTCTTCAGGGTCATATTCTATTTGTTCGAGAAGTGCTATAGGTTGCGAAGTATGTTCATCTATTACAATATTGGATCCGTTACCAATTCAACTTTCCGTGAGTAATGATACAGTTGTGTGTCAAAATGGAACAGCTTCATTATTTGCAAATGCAATAGGGGGAATCGCTTTCGATTATTTTTGGAACTTTACTTCGGACAATTCAGGTTACCAATTGTTAAATCCATTGGCTGATAGTATTATAAGTGTATACGCTGTTAATGAAAACGGTTGCCAATCGCTCCCGCAATCCATATCGATAGTTGTTCTGCCACCAATAAGTGGAACCATTTCCCCGACAATAGGGGTTTGCCCCGGAAATTCAGCGGCTTTAACAGCCTCAGCATCTGGCGGAGATAATGGTCCATATGAATTTTCTTGGTCCACAGGAGCCACTCAAATCGGTTTTTCAGATACTCAAGTGTTTTCACCGGTTTCAACAACTACTTATACTTTAAGTGTAACGGATGGTTGTGAATCCACTCCCTTAACACTTTCTTCTGTGATTGAAGTTTTACCGCTTCCAATACCAATGATTTCAACTTTTAATCAAGCAGTTTGTGAACCCGGAATCTTTAATGTTTTCAGCACGACAGATCCCAATATGGTGGAACATTTGTACTGGTCCGTTTCGAATGGTCAGATTTTTACAGATCAAGAGGAAATAACAACATTTCCCTTACAATCAGGTAATTACGATGTTCAATTAACGGTTACATCCCCCCAAGGGTGCACTAATTCGGCAAACTTCATTAATTATTTAACGGTTTACCCTCAACCCCTTGCAAGCTTTAGTTACAGCCCAAATCCTGTTACTATGTTCAATACAAATGTTCAGTTGAATAATTCTTCAGTTGATGGTGACACCTATGCATGGTATATCGAAGAGGGTTCCCCTAACTATTCTGAAGAACAATCACCACAAACGTGGTTCCCTGACGGTCAAACTGGGGAATATAATGTGTTACTCATAACCACTTCTGTAAACGGTTGCGTTGATTCTTCAGAACAACTGGTGGTTATTGCTCCAGAAGTAATTTGCTACGCACCGAATACCTTTACCCCAGATGGAGATGAACACAATCAGTTGTGGCGGGTTTTTATAGAAGGGATTGATATTTATGAGTTTAATATTACCATTTTTAATCGTTGGGGTGAATTG
>JBILIM010000075.1:0-6981 GCA_044349985.1 Crocinitomicaceae bacterium | reverse complement strand
ATTTACACCATTGACTTGATAATTTATGGTGTATGGAGCTGTACCACTTCCTCCAGTAAAGGTAAGTTGAGGTGGAGAATCCCCGACACAAACATCTGTTGCGCCACTGATAGAAGCAGTAGGCGTAGGGTTTACCGTTATGGTGAGGTTTGCCGTTTGTGGCAATGTACATGAACCGGATTCCGTTACGGTTAATGTATATGTGGTTGTTGCTGAAGGTGCAGCCACCGGATTTGCGATGTTTGGATTGCTCAGTCCTGCTGCAGGGGACCAACTGTAAATAAAGTTATTGCTGTTGCATCCATTAGATGCATTGGCATTCAATTGACTGTTTTCATAGGTGCAGATGGAGTCTTGAGTAGCTGATGCATTCAATAATATTGGACTTGATCCTCCTATTGTAAAGGTATATTCGGGAGTATAAATATTGCATGAAGTCTCTGCAGCACGCCATTTGTAGGTTCCTGGACAAAAAGTTGACAAATCTATATATGTTGTAGGGTAAGGTGTTGGTACGTTATAGGTACAAGATGCACAACTTCCGCCTGCAATACAGAGTTCTTGGGATAGGTAATTAGGAACACCTGTAAAATTTGAATTGGCACATACAATTTCAATTCTTACCGTATAACAACATTGCCATCCTGCGTTTGAAGTAAAATTCAATTCCAAGGTGTTCCCATTCACATTTTGGGAAACATTAGACAAGGGTTGACAAGGAGTACATGCCCATGACACAATTGCAGTTGACGTAAAACCCAGCATTAATGCGAGGGCTAAAAGATTCATTTTCATAGTAGAAAGTTGTGTAGTGCAAATAAACAAGATTTAGACGAAATATAAAAAAATAAAGTTGCACATCAGTACTTATTCTTCAATTAGCAACTTTTCAAGCTGTTCAAGTCTCATTTCTAGGGATTTAATTTTTGCGTCTTGTTCTTTAACAGCGTTGATTAAAGGAATCACAAATTCAGCATAGCGTACCGAATAATAATCTTGATTGTTTTGGGGTTTTACAATGCCACTAAATGATTTTCCCATTGATTTCAACGTTTCTTCTACCTCCTGAGCAATCAATCCTGTATAGTTAATGTGCTCTTGACCTTTTGCTTTATATTGATAAGTCACTGGTCGAAGGTTCAAAATAAAATCCAAACCCAATGATTCATCCAATATGTTTTGTTTCAATCTTTTATCAGATAAAGTGGCCCAATTCACTTGACCACCAATGTTGAGTACAGCAGAATTACCAATAACTACAGAATTACTCGATGTAGCTACTGCTTCTGCTCCAATGGCTGTGACATTATTTAAGGTATTGTTTAGGGCATCCGCATTGAAACCAATAAATGTATTGTTATTGCCGGAAACATTTGCCTCACCCGCAAAATTACCTAGGAACGTATTGTTGTTGCCAGTGGTGTTATAATAACCGGCATGTGCACCAATGAACGTGTTTTCATTTCCTAAAATATTGGAGTTCCCTGATGTGACGCCAAAAAATGAATTGTGTAAACCATCTGTATTCGATTGACCAGCGAATGCACCAATAAACGTGTTCTCATTACCGTTATAATTTGAAAATCCGGCTCTTCTACCAAAAAAAGAATTCATAGAGCCATCAAAATTTGCCTGGCCCGATTCGGTTCCTACAAAGGTGTTTTGCATTCCGGAAATATTGTTTAATCCAGAATTGAATCCAATAAATGAATTGTTGAATCCAATAGTGTTAATCGCTCCAGCGTTGATGCCCACAAACAAATTGCCTGTTCCTTTGGTCCAAAGCACTTTTTTATTGTTTATCATATAGCTGCTATCAAGTGCTATGGTGACATTGCCATTCACATGAAGTTTTTGAAGAGGAGTTCCAGTGTTGATTCCGATTTTACTTCCGTTGTTGAAAAGGAATTGATCATCAGTTCGCCAAGTAACTCCGTCCCAAAATAAAGTGTTGCCTATTTGCGTACCAGATGCCAACCCACTTCCTCCAACGTTTCCAGATGAATTTGCGTACAGAGCATAAGGAACACTCAAAAGTTCAGTTGTGCCAAAACTGGAATAATTGGTTCCTCCGGTTAAATCTCCCTCCACCTCAATAAACTTGGCACCATTTGTCCAATCAATGCTATTCATTGATCCGATTGTTGCATTTCCACCACCAATATTTAGGTTAAATAAACCAAATTCATTCGTTGAGGCAACATGCGTTTCCTGATAAGTAATCGTTCCGCTAGCGCTTAATTCTCGTATACTTAACCGAATACCAATTGAGGCATTTAACATAGGATTGCCATTACTTGCTCGTGCAATGGACTGGTATTTAAATAAAAGGGGCGCTTGACTTTTTGCCTCAAAGGATATGAATAGGTTAAGTGCAGTTAGTAAGCGGATACAAATGGTTTTCATAAATCAATTTTTATGAGGTTTCCAAGAAAAGTAGTCTTGTTAGTGTTTTCTTTAAAGTAGACAAAATAAGTCGCCTGATTTAATTCCTTGATCGTAATAAAGGACAAAGTCTGAAGATCTATACCCTTTTTTAATACGGTGCTTCCGGAAAGATTCAAAATGATGATTTCTCCTATCAATGGTTGGTCTGAACTTAAATTAAGGATGTCTGATGCAGGATTAGGATACATCAGAAGTTGGTTCTTTTCCGCTGAAGGCAACTGATTGTTTGATAAATAATTTTGCTGAAAACCTTGAGTGATATAGAATCCGTTTGAAGAGAGCGTTTCGCTTAGTACTTCGCCAATCGTTAATGAAAACGAGCCAGTAGTATTTGTGAGATAATCGCCACCTGTAGCAACAATTTCTTGGCAATTAAAATGATTGATCTGAATAAAAACTAAAAATGTATATACAAACTTCTTCATGGCATCCATTCCAAAGATACCATAAAAAAAATCCCCGCCAAATAGCAGGGATTTTAATCTAATTATTCGTGAATCTCAGTGACTTTGAATTCGGTGCGTCTGTTTTTTTGGTGGTCTTCTTCGGAGCAATAAACATCATTTACGCAAGCATTAACCAGCACTTTTTCACCATAACCCTTATAAGATAGTCTATTTGAATCGATACCCTGCGAGATGAGGTAATCAACTGCAGCTTTCGCTCTTTTGTCTGATAGGATTTGATTGTATTGATCATTGCCTCGAACATCAGTATGTGAACCCATTTCAATGTCAATTTTAGGATTGTCATTCAGGATTTTAACCAGCTTGTCTAGCTCTTTCGCGGCATCCTCTCGAATATTCCATTTGTCAAAATCGTAGTAAATATTTTCGAGAACAATAGGTTTATTAATGATAATTGGTTCAACAAGAAAATCGGCATAAAAATCTTGTGAGTATTTTAACCCTTTAGTAGAAATTTTATCCGTTCTAGAGAAACATCCCAATTTGGTACAATAAAGTCTGTATTCGGATTCAGGTCTTAATATGAGTTCAAATTTCCCATTTTCATTACTTACCATTTTAATGACCTCACCTGTTTTGGCATCCGTTATCTCAACAAGTACATCCTTAACAGGCATATTACTGAACTTATCTTTTGCCGATCCAAATAAATTAAAGGTAGGAGGGAATTTTTCAAAGCTGTAAATTTTATCTGCGGATGCTCTAGAGGAGGTTACAAAACCAGATGAATCATCACTGCTCAATGAAAATCCAAAATCGTCTTTTGAAGAATTAAGTGGATAATTCAAGTTTTCAGGCTGTGCCCATCTTAACCCGTTATTGTAGGTGATAAAAACATCAAGTCCTCCCAATGAATTGTGTGCATCAGACGAAAAATAAAGTGCTCCGTCATGGTGAATGTAGGGGAACATTTCATTTCCAGCTGTATTTACCGTGTAACCTAAGTTAACAGGGTTTGTCCACTGGCCATTATCCAATTGTGATTTATATAAATCCGTTCCACCCATACTTCCAGGCATATCTGAAACGAAAAAAAGCGTTTTTCCATCTTCACTTAATGTTGGGTGGCCACATGAATAATCATCACTATTGTAGGGGAATTCCTCAAGATTTTTCCATTCTCCGTTTATAAGCGTTGCTTTAAAAATTTTCAAGTTATTCTCTCTTTGATCATTAACCTCCAATTTCCTTTTAAAATAATTACTTCTCGTGAAATATACGGTTAATCCATCGGCTGAAAAAGTGGCGGGCCCTTCGTGAAACTTTCCATTTATGTCCCCTTTTAGCAATTCCGGATCCATCCAATTTCCATTTTCATCTTTTTCGATATAATACAAATCTAAATAGGAGTTGCCTGTCCATGAACTCGTTTTTTGACCTCTAAAAACAGGTTTGTCAGCGCTAAATACCAATCCGTTTTGATACTCTACAGGACTGAATGTGTTAACGAATTCCTCTTGAATCATGGGCTTCAGTTTATAAAGCGTGGTATCTCGAAAATGTTCCGCAACCGAATTACAAGAAGATAACAACATAGATGCTACTTTATCATTAGGATACCACTGCAAATAAATTCGAATGTATTGGGCTGCTTCTTTATGTCGTTTCATATTCATTAATACTTTTCCATATTCCAAATAGGTGGTTGGATGTGCATTTTGTGATTGTATCGCCATAGCATAAACAGCCATTGCTGAATCCAATTGACCAGTTTTGACATAACTATCGCCAAGATTCAACTGCACATGCGGATCCGCTTTTTTTCGGTAGATTTTAGTGTAATGGTCGATGGCTTTTGAATAAGCCAAGGACTCATAACAGGCATCTCCTTTCATTTTATTATAACTTATACATGATGACAAAGCGAATATGTAGATTGCGAAGGATATGATTTTCAGTTTTTTCATAATCGGTATTTTAAAAATAACGTGGTGTTTTAATTTTTACCAAATCTCTTCCGAAGTCAATTCCTATCATGATTTCGTGAGATCCAGAACTGTAATTCCTTAATTTGGAGAACGTAATATCGTAAGCATATCCAACCCTAAAGAACGCATTGGTTTGATACTCAGCCATTACAACAACCGCATCTCCTGATCTGAATGATGCTCCGAGCCAAAATGCATTTTTATACACTGCGCTGATGTTTAAGTCAATTTCCATCGGAGTATTCGGAACGTATTTAAGCAAAAAAGAAGGTTTTAGGTTGAAGTCTTTGTTGATTTTAAACACATAACCTCCAGTCAACAAATAATGCCTTCTTAAAAATGTTGCTTTGTTCAAATTCATACTGAAATCATAGTCTTTGTCATATGAAAAAAGCGTAGGTATCGAAAGTCCGGCATAATACTTAGGAGTAAAATAATAGGCGCCAATTCCAAATCGAGGCAACATTTTACCACTCAAGTTTGCGTCAAAAACTTGGTCATTGTCCCAAACGGTGAGTTCTGTCAATTTTGCTGAGTAGTGTGAAAATCCAGCGTTGACACCTAAAGCAAGTTTATGATCACCCCCTAATTTTAGTTGATAGGCATAGTTAGCAATCACCGAGTTTAGTGTGCTCACACCGATTTTATCGTTTACAGCAATTAATCCTAAGCCCATATTTTTGTTAGGTAATGGACCATCTACAGCGGCAACAAAAGTTTCAGGTGCTCCATCAAATCCAACCCATTGATTGCGATAGGTGAGGGTTGAGGTCCAATATTTATGCGAGCCTGCGTATGCTGGATTCAGATACAATCCGTTAAACATGTATTGACTTAACATCGGATCTTGCTGAGCGAATGACGTATTCTGCCATAGCGATCCAATAATTAATAAGAATGCTAATTTTTTCATATGTATATAATTTGTCTTTTAAAGATCTTATGAAATACGCCATGTTATTTTCATCGGGGCTTGCTCAATTTGGCAGCATGGCGATTTCATATTGCTATTTTTGCTTTATTTTCTTCTTAAGTCCACGTAACCTTTCAGTGTAATTTCGTCTTTGCCATAAACGGTTAAAAGTGCGAAATAGGTGCCGTCTGGAATTTCTTCTCCTGAATTGTTTTCGCCATTCCAGTCGTTAGTGTAGTTGGACTGCTCATAAACAATGTTTCCCCATCTGTTGAATACGATTAGCTTGTTATCAGGGTATGCATCTAAGCCATGTATCACGAAATTATCATTTCTGAGGTCGCCATTTGGGGAGTATCCTGAAGGCATCTCAAGCACACCAGGTTCTGTTAATCGATAACTTCCATTCACAATACAACCATTGTTGTCTTCGACAAGAATAGTGTAAATTCCGCTTGTTAACCCCGATATTGCTGAGGTAGTATCACCAGTCGACCATAGGTAAGAATATGGAATTGTACCACCAAATGCTGCTGCAGAAATCCAACCGTCTTGGCTTTCATTCTCACTTAAATTGTATCCATTGACATAATCAGATGCAGATAGAATAACATAAAAAGAATCGGGTTGATTTATTGTGAAATTGTGCGTACTGGTACAGCCAAATAGATCTGATATCAACACCGTATAGTTTCCAGCAGTCAAGTCTTCAACGCTTGCATTTCCTGCTCCATTTGACCATTCATAAGTGTATGGTGGATTTCCTGCAGCAACAAAAACTTGAGCCATTCCACTAGCTTCACCAAAACATCTCGCGTCTTTTACAGCAATTTCACTTGATAAATTATCTATAGAACCTACAATTCCAGTGTATTGAAGTACGCAATTGTTCTGATCTTCAACGGTCAATGTATAACTTCCTGCATTAAGATTAATAAGATTCATTGCATTCGACCCGTTAGACCAATTGTATGAATATGGAGGTGTGCCACCGGTAACGAGTGTTCGAATGGTACCATTATTAGCTGTGCATGTCGCATCGGCAACCGTACCTTGAATAGTCAAGGGTTGCGGTTGGGTAATTTCTTTAATCCAGCCGGCCGTGCATCCGTTAAAATCAGTCACCACAACAGCATAACTTCCTGAGGCTAACGTGTTGATGTCTTCCGTTTGTAAACCATTATTCCATAGGAAGGCATAAGGTTGAATACCAACCGATACATTG
>JBILIM010000074.1:0-7117 GCA_044349985.1 Crocinitomicaceae bacterium | reverse complement strand
GCACATCTATTAATTGATTGGGAATCGTATTTTTCAGTTTCTCAGAAAATTCTTTTGGTTCAAGAATTTGATTTTCTTCGTCAACAGTTTGACCTATAGAGCAAGATACTAAAGTCAAAAAAAATAATGACAGGGTTAAAATATTGAACAATTTCATACTATAAAAAATTTAAATACCTAAAAGTAAGTTGTGGGTTGTGAATAAAAAGAAACAAAAGTTACATAAGTCGATGATATGATTTTTCCAAAATAAAAAAGGAGCCGAAGCTCCTTCCCAATTGAAATAAATTTCTGAATATTAATATCTGTAGTGCTCAGCTTTGAAAGGACCTTGAACTGCAACGCCAATATAATCTGCTTGATCTACAGAAAGTGTTTCCAATTCAACCCCGATTTTAGCAAGGTGCAAACGCGCTACTTTTTCATCAAGGTGTTTTGGAAGCATATACACATCGTTTTCATAATTCGCGCTGTTGTGCCACAATTCCAATTGCGCCAACGTTTGATTCGTAAATGAATTCGACATTACAAATGAAGGGTGTCCAGTTGCACATCCTAAGTTCACTAATCTACCTTCAGCAAGAATAATGATTTCATTCCCTTTAACGTTGTAGATGTCCACTTGCGGTTTAACCGTGTATTTTGTCGAACCATAATTCGTATTCAACCAAGCCATATTGATTTCATTATCAAAATGCCCAATATTACAAACGATGGTTTTATCTTTCATTTTCTCGAAATGATGCCCAACAACGATGTCTTTATTACCTGTTGTGGTGACAACAATATCAGCAGCATGCACGACATTATCCAAACGCTTTACCTCAAATCCATCCATTGCAGCTTGAAGTGCACAAATCGGGTCAATTTCGGTTACGATTACCCTTGCTCCTGCACCTCTCAATGAAGCTGCAGAACCTTTACCAACATCTCCATATCCACAAACTACGGCAACTTTACCTGCCATCATGATATCGGTTGCTCTTCTAATAGAATCAACTAAAGATTCCTTACATCCGTATTTATTATCGAACTTTGATTTAGTTACAGAGTCGTTAACGTTAATTGCCGGCATTACTAATGTTCCGTTTTTCTTTCTTTCGTACAATCTATGAACACCTGTTGTTGTTTCTTCTGATAATCCTTTGATATCTTTAGTCAATTCAGGGAATCGGTCAAAAACCATATTCGTTAAATCACCTCCATCATCAAGGATCATATTCAAGGGTTGCCCTTCACTGAACGCAAATAAAGTTTGTTCGATACACCAATCGAATTCTTCTTCATTCATACCTTTCCAAGCATAAACTGGAATTCCAGCGGCAGCAATCGCAGCAGCTGCATGATCTTGTGTGGAAAAAATATTACATGAAGACCAAGAAACTTCAGCTCCTAAATCAACAAGAGTTTCAATCAAAACCGCCGTTTGAATTGTCATGTGCAAACAACCGGCAATTCTTGCTCCTGCCAAAGGTTTCTTTCCAGCATATTCCTCTCTCAATGCCATCAAACCAGGCATTTCCGCTTCAGCTAATTTGATCTCTTTTCTTCCCCATTCAGCAAGGCTGATATCTTTTACTTTGTAAGATAATTTTTCTGTTGTATTACTCATGTTTCCGTTTATGAATTAAAATAGTGGACAAAAATACTAAAGAACTTTTTCATTTAAAAATTACAGCTGTCTTATTTACAACCAATTGAAATGTAAACAAGTTAGCGTCTGCGCTCTATTAAATCGACTAAACAGTCGATAAAGGCTGGATGATCATTTGAACTGGGCACCAATTGCACGTGTTCACCACCATTTTTCTCGAAAATTTCTTGATATTCTTCACCAATTTCAATAATTGTCTCAAGGCAATCCGCAACAAAAGCAGGACTAAATACCAACAATTTCTTCGCTCCTTTACGCGCCCATTCTTCGACTACCTTATCGGAAAAAGGGGTCAGCCATTTTTTGTCCAATCTGGATTGAAAACAAACGGTATACTTGTCCTCCGACAACCCTAATTTTTGAGCGATCAATCGTGTTGTGGCATAACTCGTAGCTTTGTAACAGAACTTATTTTTCTCATTAATTTCAGTTTCACAAGGCTGATCCGCACACAAATCTGTATCTTCATAAACCTTGTCAACTTGACGTTCCGGAAGTCCGTGATACGAAAACAAGATATGGTCGTAATCATCCAAATTGAATGCACGGGCCCGATCAACCACAGCATCTATATAGCCGTTATGGTCCCAAAACTGGCTTACCACCTTAATTTCAGGAATAACCCACCATTTTCTGATGATATTCATTGCTTTCTCAATTGCAGAACCTGATGAAGCACTTGCGTATTGCGGAAATAACGGAATAATGATGATTTGATCATAATTTTCTTTTTGCATTCTGGAAAGCACAACATCCAAAGAAGGATTCTGGTAGCGCATTGCCATTTCAACCTTAACGGAGTCTGCATTAAATCTGCTTTGCACCAATTCAACAACTTTTTCGGTATGTACTTTCAAAGGTGATTTACCTTCGCCATGTTCCCATAACTCTTTGTATATCTTGGCTGATTTTGGAGCACGGAAAGGCACAATAATACCATTGACCAAAATTTTACGAGGTAACCAAGGGATATCAATAACTCTTGGGTCATTTAAAAACTCACTTAAATAACGTCTTACATCTCCAAGTTTTGGACTATCTGGAGTTCCAAGTTGAATTAAAAGCACACCTGTTTTCATTTTTTCTAAATTATTTTATTTGAGTGGTAAGAAGTAAAAAGTTTTGTTTGCCAGTTCATAGACTGATCCTTATCAATTAAATCTAGCCTTAATAAAGTATTAACAACTTCTGTAAAATCTTTGGAATCGGATTTAGAAGTTGACCAATGGGTAATTTTTAACCACTCCATTACTGCGTCCAATTTGAGGTTGTATCGCCAAGCAATAATTTGAGCAGAATCCTCATTTGACATTATTTCAAAGGACTTTCTGCGAATTACCTCTAACATTTTCTCTAAAATAGTTTGATGCTCGACTAAAAGATCGGTACGCACAGCGATAGCAAAACAAGGCCATGGAGTTGAAATGGTATCAATCCTGCGACACTTTTTTAAATCACAAAAAGGTTCTGTTGTATAACGTTCCCAAAGAAATGCTTGAGAAGCATCATTTTGCAAGGCCCAAAGTCCACCATAAACATCACCTACTACATTGAATTTCAATTTTGAGTTGTCCCAACCCATTTTTTCCGCTAAGAGATACGTCATTAAATGTGACCCTGAACCTTCTCTCGATATCGCAAAAGACTTATTCTCTAAATCCGAAATCGTGTTATAGATTGATTCATAGGGCACATGTATCCCCCAAATTAGAGGTGAATCAACATATACATCTAAAATTTTCGCTTGAAGACCATTTAAAATTGCCTTTGTAATTCCTTCGGTTAAGATTACGGCAATATCAATCGACCCTGTTTCCAATCCACGGGCCATTTGACCTGTTCCTCCATTCATATCGCTCCAATGCAAATCGAGACCAATTTCTTTGAATTTACCTTCTTCAATGGCCAATCGCCATGGCAAATTAAAATGTTCAGGAACTCCACCTATTTTTAGACCAACCATGCGTGCTTAGTTATCTTCTAGTTTAAATTGCATCTCAAAAAGTCTTTTGTAAATCCCATCAATTTGGAGTAAATCCGAATGCGTTCCTTGCTCAACAATTTGACCATGGTCCAAAACAACAATACAATCTGCATTCTGTATCGTTGATAAACGATGCGCGATAACAATCGAAGTTCGACCTTTCGTTATTTCACTAGTTGCTTTCTGAATAAGTTGTTCGGATTCATTGTCTACACTAGAAGTGGCTTCATCGAGAATGAGAATGGATGGATTGTAAACTGCTGCTCGAATAAAGGAAAGCAATTGTCTTTGGCCAACAGACAATACGCCCCCACGTTCACCAACTTCATAATCATACCCATCGGGTAGTTTAGAAATAAAATCGTGTGCGCCGATTTTCTTTGCAGCTTCGACCACTTGATCTCTCGTAATGTTTGGATCTCCGAGTGTTATGTTATTGTGCACAGTATCTGAAAAAAGAAACACATCTTGAAGAACAATAGCAATATTTTTTCTCAAATGGGACAATTCTACTGATTTCAAATTGGTGTTTCCAACATAAATATCTCCTTTCTGATAATCATAAAATCTACCCAAGAGATTAACAATTGTTGATTTACCAGCTCCCGTAGCACCAACGAAAGCGATGGTTTTTCCTTTTTCAATTTTAAGATTAATGTCTTTTAAAACCCATTGTTCCTCTTGATAGGCGAAAGAGACGTTCTTGAATAGGATATCTTCGTCAAAACCGCATGAAGCATCTTTTCCTTCATCTTGAACATGCTCATTTATATCTAAAATTTCAAAAACCCTTTCTGCACGAATTGTTCCACGCTGGAGAATGTTAAACTTATCGGCAAGTTGTCGAATAGGTCTAAAAAGCATATTCACATAGAGTGTAAATGAAATGATTTCACCATACATTGTTTTAATCTCTACATTTGTTCTACCTGTACTCTTTAAGGCTCCATAAACCAACAGTAGCGCAATAGAAAGGGAACTTAGCAATTCAACAACCGGAAAAAAGATTGAATTGGCCCATACAGCATTAATGTGTGCTTGTCGGTGCCCCTTGTTAATGGTTTGAAAATTCTCAAATTCCTTCTCTTGTCTGTTGAAGAGCTGAAGAATAGACATTCCGGTTAACCGTTCTTGGACAAATGTATTCAGTTTATTGACTTGGATTCGTTCCATTTGAAAAGAATCCCGCATTGCTCTGGCGAAAATTCGGGTAGCAAAAACCAATAATGGAATGGGAAGAATAGTCATTAACGCCAACTCCCAATTCATCCAAAACATAATAAAAGTAATAACAATTAGGGCCAATAAGTCTCCTGCAATGTCCATGAGTCCAGACGAAAACACTTCCGTAATGGCTTCTAAATCAGAAACCAATCTGGTTACGAGCGTACCAACGGGTGACTTATCAAAATAACTTGTTTTAAAACTTACAAGGTGCCCAAAAAGCTTATCCCTAAGATCTCGAATTACAGATTGCGCTAGTAAATTTGAAAAATAAGAATTAACAAACTGCAGTATGGCTTCTATTCCAAGCATCACCGCAATTACTAAAAACCAAAACAGTAGCATTTCGCCATTTTGATCTTTAACGATGTAGTTGTCGACCATTTTCCCGATTAATATCGGGCGCGCAGGACCTAAAAAGGCAAGTGTTAGTGTACAAAATATCGCAAACGCAAAATAACTTCGGTATGGTTTCGCATAAGCGATTAACCTCCAAAACACGCTTAAATTAATACTGGCTTTTTCTGACATCTAAGGCAAAGTTACCCAAAAAAAAAGAGGCGATATATACTCATCGAAATTCTCTCACATTTAAGACAAATTATGATTCTGAATGTTTAAAATTGAATTACTTTTACCAACAATCAAAAAGATATGGTTCACAATTTATCCTTAACACATTCTATATTTTCTACATTTCTTGCAGAAATCAGAGATCAAGAAGTTCAAAAAGATGCTATGCGATTTCGAAGAAATATGGAACGCATTTCCGAAGTTTTGGGATATGAATTGTCTAAAAAACTTGATTTCAAGCAAGATTTTGTAACTACGCCTTTAGGACAGGCTGAAGTTTATACATTGAGCCAACAACCCGTTTTAGCAACCATTTTAAGAGCAGGATTGAGTATGCATCAAGGCTTACTTAATTACTTCGATTCAGCGGAAAGTGCATTTATTTCGGCATACAGAAAACATTCAAGCGCAGAAGACTTTGAAATCCAAGTAGAATATTTAGCCGCTCCAAAAATTGATGGAAAGACGCTTATTATTAGTGATCCCATGCTAGCAACAGGGAGTTCGATGGTAATGGTTTATAAGGCACTATTACAGCAAGGCAAACCTTCTCGAACAATAATTGTTTCTGCTATTGCAACGGTTGATGCCATTGAATTTGTAAAACGCCATTTACCTGAACAAACGGAAATATGGGTTGGTGCCATCGATAAAGAATTAACCGCCCAATCCTATATTGTTCCCGGTTTGGGTGATGCTGGCGATTTGGCATATGGAGAAAAATGTTAATCTGATATTATGAATTGGGGTATTATAAGTAGCGTATTTTTTCTTTCTACGTTCAAGTTCATGTTTGCCCCATTTACAGGATATGGTTTGGGTTTACCATTTTGGGAGACCTACATCAGTTCGGTGGCTGGTGGTACTTTTGGTGCTGCATTATTTTATTATGCTTCCGAAGTTTTAATGAAAATTTCAGAAAAAAAAAGAAAACAAAGAGAAATCGAATTGATAGAAAAAGGCCAGGAAGTACCCAAAAAGAGAAAGTTTACCAAAACGAATCGATTCATTATTCGACTTAAAAGACGATTAGGCATTTACGGAATTTGTTTTTGGGCTCCCTTTTTGTTATCCGTTCCGATTGGAAGTATTGTTGCTGCAAAATTTTACGGAAAATTGGGAAAGACATTTCCGCTCATTTTTCTTGGAATGTGTATTAATGCCATGGTTACCTGTAGCTTAGCGTACTTTATTTTTTAAATTGAAAAACAAGCATTTATTCTTCGATCTTGACCGAACCCTTTGGGATTTTGATAAAAACTCAATGTTTGCATTAGAACAGTTGTTCAACGAACTTGAATTGAATAAAAAAATTTCAAGTTTTGATTCATTTCACACCACTTATAAGGTGAACAATGCCCGATTATGGAAGGCCTATGGTGAAGGAACTATTGATAAAAACCACCTGAGATATGAGAGATTTCGAAGTACTTTGACTGCATTTGATATTCATAATGAATTGGTAGTAAAGCAAATGAGCGATGGTTATGTTGATTTATCTCCTAAGCTCACACATCTATTTCCAAAAACACTTGAAACATTAAATGAATTAAGCCAGTCAAATTACAATTTACATATCATTACCAACGGATTTAAAGAGGTTCAATACACCAAATTGCACCAAGCCAAACTAGCTCCTTTTTTCAATGTTGTCGTTTGTTCTGAAGAAGTAGGTAAAAATA
>JBILIM010000073.1:0-7177 GCA_044349985.1 Crocinitomicaceae bacterium | reverse complement strand
AAAGCACATTTTATTACGCCACAGCATCGCGCATTGGTAAACATTCGTTACACTTCAAACTATTTGGGTAATCTTCAAAACAATTTCATGTCGAAATTTGATTTGTCAATGCCTCAATTCAATATCTTAAGAATTTTGCGTGGTGCGAAGGGTGCAATTAACGTAAACAACGTTAAGGATCGAATGATTGAAAAGTCCCCAAATACAACTAGGTTAATGGATAAATTGGTGGATAAAAACCTAATCGAAAGATGGAGGTGCAATGATGATAGGAGAGTAGTCTACGTGCAATTAACAGAAGAAGGCCAGCAATTGTTAAGAGATATGGATGAAAGTATAGAATTATTGACTATTACCAATATAAATTTAACAGATGAAGAGGCACAATTGTTAAGCGATTTACTCGATAAAATAAGAATAGAAACCTCATCCCATATTGATATTTAAAATAAGCTACTTCATGCGCTATTCCTTAAACTTTTTTTCTTTTATTCTTTTTCTTATTATTGATGTTACCTGTTATTCTCAAATTGGCAAATCTAATGCAGACGGGAGTGTTTCTGGAAAAATCGTTGATACCGAATCGAATGCACCCCTTGAATACATTAAAGTAAGAATTTTTCAAGAATCCGACTCTGTTCTCGTAAATGGAGAGTATACTGATAGTGATGGTGCGTTCTTACTGGAAGGTGTGCCATATGGAACGTATTATGCGATTTTAACGGCACTGGGATACAATTTTTCGGATACAATCCGCGAAATCACGATTACAAAAGACATAAAAGTAGCCAATCTTGGTACCATTAAAATTGATTTTAATGCAACCAAGTTGATGGAAGAGGTAAAAGTTGTGGGTGAAACAAATGTCATTGAAATGGGCTTGGATAAAACCACTTATAATGTTGCAGAGGATCTTTCTGCGAGAGGCGGGTCTGCGAATGATGTTCTGAATAATTTACCAGGAGTTGAACTGGATCAGGAAGGTAACATTACCTTGCGCGGAAATGGAAGTGCCACTGTTTTAATTGATGGCCGACCGAGTTCGATAAGCGGAGGTAATGGTCGGACGTTGCTTGATGCGCTGCCTGCAGGATCCATCGAACGGATTGAAATCATTACGAATCCATCTGCAAAGTACAATCCTGAAGGAACTTCTGGAATTATTAATATAGTTCTTAAAAAGAACAAGCTTAAAGGAATAAATGGTCAGGTATCTGTCAATCTTGGAAGTGGCGATTTTACTGGTGGAAACGTAGCCGATGGGTCAGCTTCTTTAAGCTATAGAAATGCCTTTATGAACGTTTATGGAACCTATTCTGGAAGATATTTATCAGGTTACAGAAATAACTTTTCCAACCAAACCAGGTATTATCTAGACTCCTCCATAACAATTGATCAAAATCGATACGGAACAGATCTCGATGCAAGCAGTACGTTCAGAATAGGGGCTGATTTTTATTTAAAAACCCGTCATCTTTTGGCCTTTAGTTCAACTGGAAACATAGGAGTAAGAAACAGAACAGGTGATCAATGGAATTTGTTAACCGATGAAAACGGCCTGCCAATAGAGCTTTGGAGAAGAACATCTGATGATCCAACGAAAAATAGAAATATTGACTTAAATGTAAACTATCAATACAATTTAAAGGATGAGCGCGGTTCCTTTTCAATCGATTTAAATCAATCTATTGGAAGATCGTTCATTGAAGGTTATTACAATCAAGTCGATGCCAATCTGGATTCAACGGAGTTAACGTCAACCTTGATTAAACAGCAACTCTTTAATCAGGAGAACAATAATATTACCAACGCACAAATCAATTTTAATTATTTAATGCCTGATAGGAATGCTTCCATTGAAACCGGTATCAACAGCAGTTATCAAACCATTGGCATTGATACTTACTCTGAGTCTGCGGCATATTTATCCAGTTTTATTGAGGACACCTTGTCAAACTTTAAGTATTCCTATAATGAGCAGGTTTATGCTTTGTTTGGTGTATATAATCAGCAATTCAAAAAACTAACTTTACAGGCTGGTTTGAGATTTGAACAAGCATTTCAAATACCCAATTTGATTTCAGATACTATACGAATAGTCAATGGTTATTTTAATATATTTCCTTCAGGTTTGTTGAAATACGACCTTACTGACAATACGCAAATCAGTTTGAGTTATTATAAACGTTTACGCAGACCTGATGCTGAGGAATTGAATCCGTTTACCAGTTATGCAGACCCATTGAATTTGAGGAGGGGGAATCCGTTTCTTAAACCCCAATATGTTAATGGAATTGAGGCAGGTTTTCTGTTTGATAAGAATACGTTTTCTTTTACAACAACGGTTTTTTACAAGAAAACAAACGATGTTATTACGAGAGTTCGTGAATTCTATCCGGATTTAACTGCAGCGATGACTTTTGCTAATCTCAATGCGAATCATGATATTGGAAATTCAACAATTATTCAATTTAAGCCTTTTAGCTTTTGGAAAAATACGTTTTCATTCAATGTGAATTACCTTAGGTATGAACATGACAATTCAACAGACAATTGGAATGTTGATGGTTTTGTTTGGAATGTAAAATATGTTGCAGGATTTGAATTTTGGAAGAAAACGGCATCCATTCAAATTAATGCAGCTTATAATAGTCCGCGATTCTCAGTTCAAGGGATAGCCCAACGACGTGCACCAATAGATATTTCAGGAGAAAAATTATTTTGTGATGCTAAACTTTCTGTTGGGTTTAAAGTATCGGATATTTTTAATCGACAAGGGTTTTATTTCAAGGTAGACCAAGCAACTGTTGATCAATATTCCGAGTTTAAGTGGTTGACTAGAAGGTATTATTTGACACTATCTTACAAGTTTGGTAAACTCGAAATTTCGAATAAAAAGAAAGCCACCGGATCAGGTGGTGGCGAGGATATTTAGGTTATTGAACTTTTTTACACGAATAGATAAATGCCGGTGGTAAGTTCAATGCCGTAAAGTCAATAGACATCTTTGAAAATCTCTTTTTTATGTGCTTTTTGGAATACAATGAGTATTGAAACTGCACATATTGACCATTTTCTTTTAGACAAGAACTGGAAGCGTCTAAAACGGCATCTCTCAAAGAATCAGAAAAAACGGAAAGTGGTAATGCTGAAACCACTACGTCTGCATGTTGAATTCCTTGTGCATTGAGGTATTCCTGCATCTTTTCAGCTGAATCGTGAATGAGAAAAAGACGTTCGTCATCAAAAGAATTTTTTAACACTTCGTAAAAAGCGTCATTCAGTTCAAATGCGAACAGTTTTGCATCTGGGCGCATATTCTTCAATAGCTCTTTTGTGAAAACACCGGTTCCTGGACCGAGTTCAATAACAACATCTGCAGTTTTAAAGTCAATGACTTTCACCATTTTAGCAGCCAGAAAACGAGAACTTGGTGCCATTGCACCGATCATTTTCTTTTCCTTCCAAAATTGACGGATAAAGGATTTTTTTTCGGTCATAGTTTTATTCTGTTAATGCTAATTTACCTTTATTTATCGTACCTAAAACGCCAAATGAAAATTCTTTTCCTAAATATGGCGAATTTTTGGATATCGATAAATTCGAATTTTCATTAAAAATCCAGTGTTTATTCAAATCAAAAAGGGTCAAATCTGCCCAGCTTCCAATTTCTATTGACCTCGTAGCAATTTCCAAAACCTTCCTGGAATTAAGTGCTAATGCATCAAAAAGCCTTTTTGGATTGCATTTTTCATGTTGAATCAGCGCGGCCACCATCGTTTGAAGCTGAATGGTTCCGAATGCTGCATTTTCAAATTCGATTTCTTTTTCTTCATGATCTGCAGGTCGATGATCTGAAACTACACAATCTATCGTTCCATCATTTAAGCCATCCCAGAGTGCGTTTAAGTCTTCCTCAGTCCGCAGTACAGGTAAAACCTTGAAATTGGAATCGAAATTTAAAAGTTCTTCTTCGGTGAATAACAAATTCATTGCATGCACATCTGCAGTGATATCAATACCATCAGCTTTTGCCTTACGAATAAGATGAACTCCTTCTGCGGTTGAAATACCTGTAAAATGAATTCGTCCATTTGTATACGAAGCCAAACGGATATTTCTTTCAATTTGAATGCTTTCTGAAATCGCGGGTTCACCTTTTAAACCTGTTTGAACGGATACAATTCCTTCGTTAATTTGACAATTTTTAGATAGAGAGTGGTCTCTGGAAAATGCCACTATGGTTCCGTTAAAATTTTTAGCATAAAGCAATGCCCTATACATCATGCCTGAGCTTATTGGATTTAAATCATCAGAAAACAATTTTACTCCAGAAAGAGACATGTCATACATTTCAGCCAGTTCCTCACCATTCATTCCTTGTGAAATACATCCAATAGGATACACTGAAGTGATATGATTTTGAGCGCGTCTAAGCATGTATTCAACTTGTGTTTTTCCATCGACAACAGGTGTTGTGCTTGGTAAAATTGCGATATGATTGAATCCACCAAATGCCGCTGCATCCAAGCCCGTTTCAATGGTTTCTTTGTGCTCTTCACCTGGGTCGCAGAAATGTGTTTTTAGATCTACCCAACCTTGAGTAATTCCAATGGATTTACCTTCAATAATGTGATCGGCTTCTTTGTTAATCTCTGTGTCGATTTGAGTTATAATTCCTTCATTGATAAAAATATCCAAGGTCTGACCATAGTATTTTGAAGAAGTATCAAAAATTTCCGCCTGTTTAATGAGAATTTTCATTTTAAGATTTCCAGAGTTTTATTATTAATAGCTCAAACACCAAAAACATTACGCCTAAAAGTAGTGCGATTTTCCAATATTCAAAGGGTTTTTCAATATCCAATTTCGTATGGCTTTGTCCATCTTTGATTTCACTATAGGCCACGTTTTTAAAATAATTTTTAAATCCATTTTCGATTGCTGTTCTGGTCAGGTATTTTGCAGATGATTCTTTGCGATCGTAATTTAAAGAAAGTACCCCAATTTTTTCTTGATCAACAACGTCGTAGGTGCCGTTTGTTAGTCTTTCTAGCGCTTCATTACCACCGAGGAATAGGTAATTTAAAAAACCCGTTTTTTTCGATGTAGGTATGAAATCGATGGTTGAATTTTTAATGTGAATTGGTGATTCACTGTTTGAAAGGTTATAGATAGGATAATATGCGTCTTGGCCAAGAATAAGTGAATAAGGGGTTTTTCTTTGACTCATTTCTCCAATTCTCAAAACAATAGATGGGAAGAGCGCATCGCTTGTGAAGCTCCCAAACGACGGGTCAAGAGAACTTGTAAAAAGAAAAACGTTGGTTTCGTTTAAAGTTCTTAAGAAGAGCGGCATTCCATTTTGCAATTTTATTAAATCCATGTAAGAAGAGCCTGTATTGCCAATAACCCGATACATTTTGGCAACAGAAGGTAAGTTTAAAGATTCCTTTTTCTTTTCAAACATTCCTTGGAAAAAGGGATCATCATAAACAAGCTGTTCGATCTTGGTCCCGTTTGTATTGATTGATCCTAGAGCAGGAAGTTTTAGATTCTTCAAGAGCCCATTCCATGAACTTGTCTCGCAGTTTTCGCCAGGAAATAAGGCAACAGCACCGCCAGATTGTGCAAATGTTACAATGGTATTGGATAACGAAGTGGGCATATCGTTCAGACCGTTAATAAACAGAAGATCAACGCCTTTCAGTCGGTCATTCGTGAAGGCACCTTCATTAACGACATTTACCTGATAGTACTTTTCAAGCGCATAAACTTGAGCAACTGCGGTGGTTGAATTTTTCCCATTTAAAACAAGAATTGAAATTTTATCCTTGACATTGTAGGAAAAATAATAATCATCATCCCATAGTAAATGTTTATCGTTGATACTAATTTTACCTGTTTTTGGACCAGGTCCTTGCTCCGTGTAGTTTACAACTGTAGTACTCTTTTGATTACCCGGTAAATCAATAAAAACATCACGCGTTATTCCTGCCACCTCAACATGCAGTTCGACATTTGTAAGGTTATCATCACCTCCATTTGCAACCCGAATATTTAATTCATTATTTTGACCATTTCGTTGAATTGGCGAAGAAAACCAAGCGGAGTCAATATAAACATTTCCTTTAATCTGAGGTGTTAACTGCACAGGATAATAAAAATGCATGTTGTCTTTTTGAAGCTTCGAGAAATTGGCTGAAATATCTTGAAAATCGGATAGTATTATATGTTGACGTGTCCCTAGTTTTTCTTTTTCCAATTGCTCCCGATCCAGAAATCTTTTTTGCCAGTTAATGACGTCATCAATTTGTCTTACGAGGGGGGTAGTGGTAATTTTATCCAGTTCTTCGAGAGCCTGAACTTTGGTTAAAAGCCTTTGCTCAACACCGTTCATATTGTTTGTATTCAATACGATCCGTGTTTCCAAAGAAGCTTCATTAATTAATTTCCTTGCCATCTCTCGGGCTTCTGAAAGCAATTCGCCTTCCGTTCCTTTAGCAGTCATTGAGAAAGAGTTATCAATGTATATTGCAAGAACGGGGTGACCCGCTTTTTCCGAACTGTTGGATGCGGGAATATAAGGTTGAGCAAATGCCAAAACGATTAAACCTAATGCAAGGAGGCGCATCAAGAGGATGAGCAGGTTTTTTAATTTTTCAGTGGAACGCGTTTGCTGTTCGACCTGCTTCATAAAGGTTAAGCTGGAAAAATAGAGCTTTTTGTATCTTCTGAAATTGAATAAATGAATAATGACTGGTATCGAGAGTGCACTTAAGGCCCAAAGAAACTCAGGATATACAAATTTCATATTTCAAAAGTACAGAAAATAACGACTTAAAATTCGGTGTTTCGTTCATTGTTAAAACTTTTCGAAGGCGCCAATGCCAAAAAGTGCAAAATCGTATTTCACCGGATCCTTTTCGTCCATCTGTTTAAGTGTTTGCATAATTTCCTCTAACGCTTTCCAATCGTTTTGTTTGCGTTCTAAAATTCCGAGTAATCTGGAGATGTTTCCGGTGTGCACGTCAAGAGGTAGGTGCAATTCTGCTTTATTTATCGACTTCCAGATTCCAAAATCCACGCCTTTGTTGGCGTCACGTGTCATCCATCTGAGGTACATGTTCAACCTTTTACAAGCAGAGTTTTGCTCTGGATTCGAAACATGTTTGGC
>JBILIM010000070.1:0-7220 GCA_044349985.1 Crocinitomicaceae bacterium | reverse complement strand
AGCAAAAGAAGCGGTAACCCCACCTGTAGTTGGATCGGTTAGAAAGGAAATGTAAGGCAATTTATGTTCTGCCAATTGCCCTAACTTACCTGAAACCTTGGCCATCTGCATGAGTGAATATCCTGCTTCCATCATTCGTGCTCCACCCGACTTTGATATGATCATGAATGGTGCCTTGAGTTCGATGGCTTTATCAATAGCCCGAGCGATTTTCTCCCCCATTACAGAACCCATTGACCCTCCGATGAAAGCAAAATCCATGGCTGCCACAACAAAATCATGCCCGTTCAATTTACCGTGAGCGGTTCTAATCGCATCAAATAAACCTGTATTACCTTGCGTTGTTTTAATACGGTCAACGTATTTTTTTGTATCCTCAAAACCTAATGGATCTCCTGAGGTAAGTTGCTGATCCAATTCAATATATTCTTCATTGTCAAAAAGGATACTGAAATATTCCTCAGAACCAATGCGCTCATGATGCGAACATCGTTCGCAGACATAGTTGTTTTTTGCCAAATCGTCCATTGTAAAAAGCGTCTTACAATTGGAGCATTTCGACCATAAACCTTCTGGCGTCTCTTTCTTTTCACTCGTAGAGGTTGTAATACCTTCTTTTTCTCTCTTAAACCAACTCATGATTACAGTTTTATTTTAATTAACACTAAATAAACAATTCGTTTACAGTGTATTTATATTATTTAAATCTTCAAATGCTTTAACCAATCTGGTAATGAATGTCAACTCACCTTCACGCATCCATTTTCTTGGATCGTAGTATTTTTTATTCGGTTTATCGTCACCTTCAGGATTCCCTATTTGGGTTTTAAGATATTCAATGTGCTTTACCACATAATCGCGAACACCTTCAGTGAAAGCGAACTGTAAATCGGTATCGATATTCATCTTTATAACACCATAACCTATTGCTTCCCTTATCTCTTCAAGGCTTGATCCGGATCCCCCGTGAAAAACAAAATCAACTGGATTGTGTCCCGTATTGAATTTCTGCTGCACATACTCTTGAGAATTTTTAAGAATCTTAGGTGTAAGTTTCACGTTTCCTGGTTTATAAACACCGTGAACATTTCCAAAAGCAGCAGCGATGGTAAAACGATGTGAAATCTTCATCAGTTCCTCATATGCATAGGCAACTTCTTCGGGTTGGGTGTACAATTTAGAACTGTCCACATCGGTATTATCCACACCATCTTCTTCACCACCTGTGATTCCAAGTTCAATTTCGAGCGTCATCCCGATAGCACTCATTCTTTTAAGGTATTCCTTACACAATTCAATGTTTTCATGCAAAGGCTCTTCAGAAAGATCGATCATATGCGAACTGAATAAAGGCTTCCCGTATGCAGCAAAATGTTTTTCACTTTCTGAAATCAACCCATCAATCCAAGGTAATAAATTCTTCGCGCAATGATCGGTATGAAGAATAACAACTGCACCATACAATTCCGCTAGTTTATGAATATGAAACGCACCTGCAACAGCACCAGCTATGGCAGCCTTTTCATTGTCGTTTTTTAATCCCTTCCCGGCATTGTACAAGGACCCACCATTCGAGAACTGAATGATTACTGGGGCATTCACTTTTGCCGCGGCCTCCATTACTGCATTCACAGAAGAAGAATTGGTAACATTTACTGCCGGTAAAGCAAATCCTTTTTCTTTGGCTAATTTAAAAATCTGCTGAACCTCGTCACCCGTTGCGACTCCTGGTTTAAAAAGTGTATTCATAGGTACCTGTTAACTGGTGCAAAAGTAATATTTCTCCTCAAGAGTTTCGATTTTAAAGAACTTTTTTAAGTCAACCAAGTTGAAAAATAAACATCAATTACAATTATACAACTTGTAATAATTCCTAACTTTAACCTATGAATAAGGTGCATACATCTTAATAAATATTTATTTCCACGAATGAGTTATTTAAGCGGTTTAAACGAGAGTCAATTGGCGGCTGTCACACATGTTCACGGTCCAATTATGGTAATCGCTGGCGCTGGTTCAGGTAAAACACGTGTACTTACGTTCCGTATTGCACACATGATTAACGAAGGCGTTGACCCTTTCAATATTTTAGCTTTGACCTTTACCAACAAAGCTGCAAAGGAAATGTCGAGCCGTATCAACACTTTAATTGGCAGTAATGAAGGCAAAAACATCACAATGGGAACCTTCCATTCTGTATTTGCAAGAATATTGAGATACAATGCTGACCGATTAGGTTATCCTACTAATTTTACTATTTACGACACACAAGATTCAAAAAGTCTTTTAAAAGACATCATCAAAGAATTGAATCTGGATGATAAAGTTTACAAAACGGGAATGGTCTTAGGGCGCATTTCTTCCGCTAAGAACAATTTGATTTCTGCCGAAGCTTACGCTCAAAATGCCGAAATCATGAGCGAAGATATTCAATCTAGAAGACCTGAACTTTCAAGAATATACGCTGCTTATTCCCAAAGGTGTTTTAAGGCTGGAGCAATGGATTTTGATGATTTGTTGTATCAAACAAATGTATTGCTTCGTGATTTTCCTGATGTCTTGCATTATTACCAACAGAAATTCAAGTACATTTTGGTGGACGAGTATCAAGATACCAATTACGCGCAATACCTCATTGTTAAAAAGCTTGCTGCTGTTTATGAAAATATTTGTGTGGTTGGGGACGACGCACAAAGTATCTATTCCTTTCGAGGTGCGAACATTCAAAACATATTGAACTTCAAAAACGATTACCCTGATTTTAGCCTTTACAAACTTGAACAAAATTACCGCAGTACAAAACATATTGTTGAGGCTGCCAATTCGGTAATTGCTAGAAACAAAGATCAAATTAAAAAAAGTGTTTGGACAGATAATGTTGAAGGAAATAAATTGACGGTACTCCGAACGCTAACCGATAATGAAGAAGGGCGCCAAATCAGCAGTAGATTATTTGATTTAAAACAAAGTTCATCAAGTGAATACAGCGATTTCGCGATTCTGTACCGAACCAATAAACAGTCTAGAGCATTCGAGGAAGCATTGCGCAAACTTAACATTCCCTATAAAATTTACGGTGGTTTGTCCTTTTATCAAAGAAAAGAAATCAAAGACCTTTTGGCTTATTTCAGATTGACAACAAATCCCAATGACGAAGAGGCTTTAAAGCGTGTAATCAATTATCCAAAGCGCGGTATTGGGAAAACCACAATCGAGCAAATCATTATTGCATCCAACAACTACACAACAAGTATGTGGGAAATCATCAGTAATCCGCACAAATATCCTGTGGGATTGAATTCCGGAACTTTAAATAAAATTTCGGAATTCGTTACGATGATAAAAAGCTTCAGCGCCGAACTTAACAAATTGAATGCTTACGACTTGGCTCAAACTATTGCAAAGTCCTCTGGAATTCTGAAAGATTTATATGCCGAAAAGGACAAAGGACCTGAGGAGGTGGAACGCTATCAAAACGTTGAAGAATTGCTCGCAGGTATAAAAGAGTTCACCATCTCGAAAGCCGAAGACGAAGATGCAGGCCTTGCTGAATTTATGATCGACGTTGCCTTACTCACTGATGCAGATGAAAGTGATGCGGATGATAAAAACTACGTATCCTTAATGACGATTCACTCGAGTAAAGGACTTGAATTCAGGCATGTTTTTCTGGTGGGCATGGAAGAAAATTTGTTTCCGTCGCAATTGTCCATTAATTCAAGAACTGAATTGGAGGAAGAAAGAAGGTTGTTTTATGTTGCTGTAACAAGAGCGATGGAATCATGCACGCTTTCTTATGCAACTTCGCGATTCATTTGGGGAAACTTAGTAAGTTCTGAACCCAGCAGATTTATAGACGAAATTGATTCAAAACATCTTTATTTTGACGCGCCACCTCGAGGTATGGGAAGATCCTTAATGGGGAAATCGAATGCTGTCAATGAAACGTTTTCAGGAGGATTGAATAACCGCTTCAAATCAGCGCCCAATTTGAAACCATTGGAAGAGATGGCGGCAAAAAGACCTCAAAAAGAAAATTCGGATCTGATAAAAGTGGGCAGTAATGTTATCCATGATCGATTTGGAAAAGGAAAAGTTACCAAAATGGAAGGCAGTGGCGCGGACAAAAAAGCTACCATCTTTTTTCCACATCATGGTGCAAAAACCGTTTTACTGAGTTTTGCCAACTTAACCATACTTGATGACGAATAAAGTATAGTTTAGAAAGGATATCCAATACCAAATTGGACCACCGGAATAAAGAGCTTAGGAACAATCTTCGAGTAATCCGAACCAAAAGCAGCAAGAACTTCCTCCTTAAATTTAGGTCGGTCCTTTTTAAAAATCCAACGTTCCCCTTCAGGCAAAGCAGGATTGGTTAGTGGGATACCAAGGTCGAATCGAAGTATAAAAAACCCAAAATCCATTCGTGCCCCGACACCCGCAGACAAAGCAATTTCTCTATACCAATTTTTAGAGAACTGACTTCCTTCTCTATTCACATCGTTTTTGAAGGTCCAAACATTTCCAGCATCAATGAAAGCAGCACCTTTTAAAGTAGAACCTAGCGAATACCTAAATTCAACTGAAGAACCCAAACGAATGTCTCCAATTTGAGTGGCTGTTCTATTGGTATCTAAATAATATTTGTAAGAACCTGGTCCAAGGGCTCTTGCGCGCCAGCCCCTATTGTCATTTGCTCCTCCAGCAAAGAAACTGTAGTCATAAGGTAATGTGGTCTTTGTATTACCATAAGGAACCCCTAACCCAGCTTGAACCCTGCTGTAGACCCAAGACTTTTCATCGATTTTCATCCCAACAGAGAAGTTATTGTCTAATCGCAGAAATTGAGAGTATCCAACACCAAAAATACTGTGTTGACCACCTGAAACCGTATCTTGATATTGTTTAAACAAAGAAACAATATTTCCCGATGGATCAAAGCTACCGTTGTAGTATAGAATTAGATTTTTGTTAGCAAGCTGCTCTTTTTGATTGTTGTATTCGAAAGAAAATTTTAAGTCTTGCCAGATAAATTGATCACTGTAGGCATTCTTTAAAAATAAATCATTAAGAATTTCCAATTTATTTTGAAAAGCCTCCGAATTATCAATATTCACAAATTTTATAACCGATAAACCCGGTACACCAATTTGAAATGTTTGTGTTTTATTGGCACTTAAAAATTTCCATAGGTAATTTAATTGAAACAGCTGACGGCTAAAATCAGTGCGCACTTGCAGATTATATGCCGTTGATATTTCCGTTCTTGGCTTTATTCGTTTTGAAGAAGTTGCATTTTTTTTGATTGGAAATAATCCGGGCATATCCAATTTAAGACTTGGGCCAAATTCAAAGGTATTAAAACTTCTTCCGGCTTTTTTAATTTTTTCACCATCAATGGTTTCGTCAAAAACAGGGGGCTGAGATTCAAAACCACCGCTTAAAGTCAATTCTAAACGCTGTGCTCCATGAAAAATATTCTTATTTAGATATTTGATTGAAGAGGATACCCCTAAAAATCCATTTGAATTCGTTGCCCTCGGCTCGAAACTGAAACTTTGTTTAGAAGCAGGAATCAGATAATAATGTACGTCCAATTTATTTTTACCCGGAATATCTGACTTTACATCTTTCAAGTCGATTTTTATAACCTTGAAAAGGCCTAATTGGACCAATTGATCGTAACTTCGCTCGAGGTAATCCTCCTTATATTTATTGGTACTTTCTAAATATACATTTCGCTCAAGGATATCAGGATTTATGTCCAATTTACCGTTGTAAAGAAAAATGGTTTTCGATAAAGGATCCACTTCTCCGGATTTTTTATCCTTTTCAACAGAATAATGCAAGGTATCTAAGGTGGTAAAAAACTGATTTTCCATCATGGGAACGCCAAGTTTACGAATCGTATCTGCAAATCTATTCCCAAAAAATGTGGTATCTGAAATATGAAAATACACCTCACCTATTTGGGCTGGTAAATGCTTCACCGTGATTAAAGAATCTAAATTTTCTTTTGAAACGATTTGTCGGTCACTGAGTTTATAAACCAAACTCACTTTCATTTCTCTAACGTTTGTATCTGCAAGAATTGTAAAATTTGAACTGCCTATACCATAAATTTCATTGCTCCGTAAAAATTTGGCCAATTCATTTCTTGAATTATCCAACATATCTTGATCAAAAGGTTGACCTTTTAAAGGATTAATCACCAAATACCCTCTGAATTTTGGACCAACAACAGCATCGTTAGGCGATATAAAAACTGTATCTATATAAAATCGTTTATCTGTTACAATTTGAAATTCCAAAGACACCCTTCGTTTGGGCAAATAATTGACTTTTCCCGAAACCGAACCAAAGTAATATCCTCTATTTCTGAGATATATATTTAGCTGATCCAACGATTTTAAATAAAGGACACTATCAAAAACAACGGGTTTTTCTCCAAGTTTAAATTGCATCCATTCACGCAGAAATCGTTTAGGAACAATAGTATCTACAAGTTTTTCAGTGTAATATTCCCTGCCTTTTCTGCGGGCTTTATCAATTCTTTTTCGATTTACCTCTTGTTGCTTTGCTACTTTTCTTTTATTCTTTTCTAGAATTTTTTGATTTAAGACGTCTCGTTTTTGATTGACCTTATTCGTATCAATGGCATTGTAAACCCTTAGCTTCAATCGAATACCTGCAGTTTTATAGTTGGATTGTTGCCGCAATGTTGCATTGAGTTCATAATTACTCATTTCATCACCTTCAACCTTTATTGTGTTCGATTCTAGTAGATATTTTCCTTCTGGCACATATCTCGTAAGATCACATGAGGTACACAAAACAATAAATATTGCAATAATATAAGTAGATTTGAATCCAGAAAACATTATACAAAAATAATAATTAAGCAATTCAATTTCCGTGCTTTCAGCGAATAAGATAAAGTTCATCAAGTCACTTCAACTGAAAAAAAACAGAATGGAAAGTGGTTTATTTGTTATTGAAGGTGAGAAAATTATTTCCGAAGCTATTTCCAGTGTACCTAAATATATTGAATGTATTTATCATACGGCTGAATTCGATATGCATTTGGGTGTGCTATCAAATGAACTTGTCACTGAAAAAGAATTGAGTAGGATATCTGGATTAAAAAGTCCGAATAAGTGTTTAGCATTGATTCGTATCGACTTTCAACCAATGATTTCAAATGAAAATAAAGGAAC
>JBILIM010000069.1:0-7223 GCA_044349985.1 Crocinitomicaceae bacterium | reverse complement strand
AATGGAATAAACCAAGCTGTCAATTTGTGAATTGAAATGAGAACAATGTGCATAAACACTACTAATTCCATCAGGATGATTGATGTAAAGAACTTTCCCATAGCCATTTGGTGAAATACGAACCCTGGATACAAAACCTTCATCGATAGCATAAATAGGATAGCCTTCTTGTTTATTTGTTTTGAAATCCAATCCCATGTGAAAATGATTACTTCGTAATTCTCCGAAATTTGCTGAAAGTCGCAGTGGTATAGCTAACGGCGGATGAAATTGAGACTCATTTTTTTGACCAGCCGAAGAAAATAGGCAACCGATTGAAAAACAAGTAAAAAAAAGCGATTTTAACATGCTGCAAAATTAACCGAACAATATATTGTTAGGAAAGAATCAGAGAAATATATTGCCGATTATCAAGAAATACTAACTTTGTATAAAGTCTCTAACAATGAATCCGCGAATTCAACAACTCATAGATGAGATAAAGGCTAAAAGCCTTGCTTTGCATGATGATTTGCAAAATGAACGCGCAAAATGTCTAAATCAGCAGTTGGAATTAGACCGTTTGAAAGTAGAACTTGATGATTTTAATATTAAAAATGAAAATTTAAAAGCTCAGGTAAGTTTACTTCAAGAAAAGTTGGAAGAGACGAAAGGTCAAGTTGTCGATAATTCTCAATATTCGAGTAGGAATAATGAAGAAATTGATGAGTTGGTGAGAGAAATTGAATACTGTATTAATCAGTTAAGGAAATAGAGAATGAGTAAAATGTCGATAAAGGTTGTTGTTGCAGGCCGTTCTTATCCGCTCAGTGTAAATGAGTCGGAACAAGAAAAAGTCCTCAAAGCAGCTGAAGACATTAACCGTTCAATAAAAATGCTTCAGGACAATTATGCGGTTAAAGATATGCAAGATTTGTTGGCAATGACAGCTTTGCAATTGGCTACCCGTCCCTTTACCGCGCACGCAGCCGCTCCACAGGATTTTTCCGGTGTTGAGGACAAGTTGAAGGCACTTTCCGATGAACTGAATCAGCTGAATTCGTAATTTCTTTTACTTTCCATCGACACATTTTAGGTTGTTTTACTTAATAAAGTAAGTATGGAATTAATTATAGGTTTGTTAGTGGGATTAACCGGTGGAGGGATAGCGGGAGTTGTCATTCAGCGTGTTGTTCTCAAAGGAAAAAGTGCTCAAATTATTAAAGAGGCTGAAATTGAAGGGGAGAATATCAAAAAAGATAAAATTCTCCAAGCGAAAGAAAAATTTTTAAAACTCAAAGAAGAGCACGAAGTTGCTATGAAAGAAAAGGAACGACGTCTTCAATCAACTGAGGACCGCTCCCGAGCTAAAGAAAAGACACTTTCACAAAAAATTGAAGAGGTTTCAAGAAAGGAAAAAGAACTTGAAAAGAACCAACAAGAACTCGAATCTAGAGTTCAGGCTTTTGATTTAAAACATCAGGAGTTAGAAAAAATCCAAGAAAAGCGTGTTGCCGAGTTGTCTAAAATTAGCGGAATGACGCCTGAAGACGCTAAGAATATGCTTATGGAAGCATTGAAAGATGAGGCGCGTACTGGAGCCATGACCTACATTAAAGAGATCACGGAAGAAGCTAAATTGAATGCAAATAGAGAAGCAAAAAAGATTGTAATTCAAACCATCCAACGCGTTGCAACTGAACAAGCTGTTGAAAATGCCGTTTCCGTATTCAATATCGACTCGGATGAAGTAAAAGGACGAATAATTGGTCGTGAAGGAAGAAATATTCGAGCTTTAGAGGCAGCGACGGGTGTGGAAATTATAGTTGACGATACCCCTGAGGCAATTATATTGTCTTGTTTTGATCCGGTTAGAAGGGAAATCGCACGTTTGGCCTTGCATCAATTGGTTTCGGACGGACGTATTCATCCTGCAAGAATTGAAGAGGTTGTTGCTAAAACAAGGAAGCAGTTAGAAGAAGAAATTGCTGAAACAGGAAGAAGAACATGTATGGATTTAGGAATTCACGGTTTACATCCTGAGCTAACAAGAATGGTCGGTAGAATGAAATACCGCTCATCATATGGGCAAAACTTGTTACAACACTCTAGAGAAGTTGCCAACCTTTGTGCAACAATGGCTGCAGAATTGGGCTTAAATGTTAAGTTGGCAAAAAGGGCAGGTTTGTTACATGATATAGGGAAAGTTCCGGACGAAGAGCCAGAATTGCCGCATGCAATCTTAGGTATGAAACTTGCCGAAAAATACGGTGAAAAACCAGATGTATGCAATGCTATCGGAGCCCATCATGATGAAATAGAAATGTCAACATTGATTTCACCAATTGTTCAAGTATGTGATGCCGTTTCAGGAGCAAGACCAGGAGCAAGACGTGAGATAGTAGAAGCTTACATCAAAAGAATTAAAGAATTAGAAGGTCTAGCACTTTCCTATGATGGTGTATCCAGTGCATATGCAATACAGGCCGGAAGAGAATTAAGAGTACTTGTTGAAGCTGATAAAATATCTGATTTGAAAGCTGATGAGTTGTCATTCACAATTTCACAGCGTATTCAGACAGAAATGACGTATCCGGGGCAGGTAAAAGTTACCGTTATTCGTGAGAAACGATCAATTAATTACGCCAAGTAGTATGCATTCGGTTGACTTTTCCGGGAAAAAAGTACTCGTTACTGGAGGTGCCGGTTTTATTGGCTCCAATCTGGTTAAAAAGCTTTTGGAGTTAAATGCCAAAGTCGTCGTGCTTGACAATTTCGAAACGGGCAAAATGTCCAACATCGAACCTTTCTTTTCAAACCCTGATTTTCAATTGATAGAGGGAGATATTAGACTCTATGAAACATGTTTAAAGGCATTGGAAGGTTGTGATTCGGTTAGCAATCAAGCAGCATTGGGTTCTGTTCCTAGATCAATAGCAACTCCAGATATTACCCATTCGGTTAATGCCACAGGGTTTTTGAATATGCTTCACGCGGCACATGAGCAAAGTGTTAAAAGATTTGTTTATGCAAGTTCTTCTTCTGTTTATGGCGATAGTCAAGTTTCGCCTAAAACAATTGGTTCTGAAGGAAATTTGTTGAGTCCATACGCTGTCACCAAGAAACTGAATGAGGATTATGCTAAAGTGTATTATAGATTGCACAATCTAGAAACGATTGGATTGCGCTATTTTAATGTTTTTGGTCCTAATCAGGATCCTCATGGTGTCTATGCCGCCGCTATTCCAAAATTTATTGAAAAGTTGACCACAGGTCAAGAAGTAACCATCCATGGGGATGGAAATCAAACTCGTGATTTTACCTTTGTTGAAAATGCTGTTAAAGCCAACGTTCTTGCATTAAGTACGAATACAACGAATGCATATGGGGGTGTATACAATGTGGCTTGCGGGATGTATTATTCTTTGAATGATGTCATATCCATTATTAAGAAAAATTTAGAAGAATTTGGCGTTCTTCATCCGGATCATCAAGTGATACATGGACCTGAAAGGCCAGGAGACATAAGAGATTCATTGGCAGATATCCAGTTGACAGAGGCGCATTTGGGATACACTGAACCTGTTCCGTTTGAGGAAGGAATGTTAAGTTATTTGTCATCAATTTTTGTGCGTGATTAAAAAAAGAGGTGAGTTTATGAATGCGGTTCTCGTTCTTACCACCGGAACCGTTCTTGCCCAAGCTATCGGATACTTAATCTCACCAATTCTCACCAGAATTTATTCAACAGAAGAAATGGGCGATATGGGAGTCTATCTCCGAGCTGTTGGATTTATTGCTGCATTGGGAACCGTAAGGTACGAAATGGCCCTGCCGCTTCCCAAAAATGATTCTCATTCTTTTTTACTGTATAAAGTTTCTATTAAAATTTCTTTATACATCCTTCTTGCGTGTTCGATTTTAGGTGTTTTGTATTTATTGAGTCAGCCGTTTTCTTGGTATCAGTTCGGGTTTGTTGTTTTTACTCTTCTTGGCTCTATGATGATGATTTTTATCAATCTTGGCACCAATTGGGCAATACGTAAAAAACAATTCAGAGTCATATCAATTTCAAAAATGATTAACGCTTTTACATCAAATGGTTTACGTTGGATTTTTGGCCTTATTGGTATGGGGAGCTTTGGCCTTATTTTAGCCACATTCCTGGGATTCCTTTTCAGTTGTTTTTCATTTTTGAAAGACTTCAAATTACTCCGTTCTTTTTATAAACGGAATCATTCACCGAGTAAAACAGCAGTTTTATTAAAGGAGTACAAACAATTTCCTTTGGTTAGTTTACCCCATGTATTGATGGATCTAGGTAGGGATTTACTCATTGCGGCCTTGATTATTTATTTTTTCTCTAAGGATATTTTTGGTTCTTTCAATCATTCGTATACGATTTTAAAGTTACCTCTAGTTGTAATAGGGGCGTCTATAGGACAAGTTTTCTACAACCGTTGTTCAGAAATGGTCAATCAGCACCAACCAATTTATGCTTTATTGAGGAAAACTTTGATCCTTCTTTTCTTCCTTTCAATAGTGCCTTTTGGAATTGTTTTTTTCTTTGGTGAAGACCTTTTCGGATTCGTTTTCAGTGAAGCTTGGTCCACGTCAGGATTTTACTCAGAAATTATGGCTGTTTGGTTGCTTTTTAATTTTGTAAATTCTCCGGTTTCAAGTATTCCAATGATACTCAATCGTCAAAAGGAGTATTTCTTTCTTGGATTGATAAGCACCGTTTTACAGCTTTTTGGATTCGGTATTCTACCTTTTCTTTTAGGTACTGATCAAGAGGACTTTATCCATATTTTGTGGTTTGTTTCAATTAGTCAGGCCGTGTATATGATTTTTGTAACGTGGATAACGCTCTATTATGCAAAATTGGGAGTAGTAAAAAAATAGAAAGTCTATATTTGTTAAACAATTTATGAATAACTGGAGGCTCAGAATATCACATCACATCTTTAAATGGTTTCGACCGGTAATGGTTGGTCGTTTTAAAAGGTATGACGGCGTGCGACTTGAGCGAACTCGGATAAGCAACACTACGACCATTTTAGGGTACAATACCTTTTATGTGGAAGATAATGTTTTTATTGGCCATTATAATTTTATAGATGCCAGCAATAAACTACGAATTGAGGAAGGTTGTCAAGTTACGAATTATGTCAGTATTCTAACCCATTCATCACATCAAGCCATTCGCTTATACGGTAAAAAATATGGATTGGTGGGTAAAATGAAAGCCTATAATGAAGGTGAAGTATCAATAGGTAAATATTCCTTCATTGGACCCCATTCTTGCATCATGCCATCAACAAAAATTGGTAAGGGTTCTTTAATAGCAGCTTACAGTTATGTAAAAGGTGTGTTTCCTGATTATGCGATCATTGCAGGTAATCCGGCCAAGGTTATAGGTGATACACGTGAACAAGACGAAGCCTTATTGCTAGCAAATCCAGAACTGAAATCCTATTATAATGATTGGAGTCAGTAGTAAAATATACCCTCGTAAAAAACTGCTTCAAGTTATATTTCTTTCGACTTTAGCAGGCTCAATCCTTTTGCCTTATTTCAATATTGCTCCCAATTTACCTGCTTTTGATGTGTCCGATTTAGGCTTTACGATTATTGCATTATTTGGAATTATTTGGTTCAGAACCGAAATTTTTAGCGCGCTCCAGGAGAACAAACATGTATTTTTAATCTTTGCGGTATTTTTACTTGCAGTTGTTCTTTCAATCCTTCTGAATAAACGTTGGGACCAATATAGAGATTGGTTTGAGTTCGTTAAATACCTCAAATTTATTAGTGTTGTTGGCTTGTTTTTGTGGTTAATTAAGATCGATCAATTTATGATGGCTATTAAATTTGTTTTCATAGGCATTTTTGTTTTTAATCTATTCCATTATTTTGATTTGTTCAGTTTCAATTCGTTAATTGAACCATATTATGCCCCTGCGCATCATCTGGATTATTTCGGATTGAATTCCATTGGAGAGCCCGCAACAAAAAGAGCTTTAGGAACCTTGGGAAATCCCAATAATAATGGGTTCTTATTTCTTCTTTTTTGTTTTTTGTTTTTACCATATAAAAAAGTCCAATTTGGCTGGAAACCCCTCTTATTACCTTCATTAGCAATAATTGGTCTAATGGCTTGTCAATCCAGAACGATTTTCCTTGTTTACCTCATTTTGATAATTTTTTATTTCCTTCTCATCCAAAGAGAATGGAGATACATTGTTTATTTCACGTTGTTTTCAATTTTAATTTTCACCATCTTTATTTTCAATGGCAATACCTACATTGAAAGTTTGGGCGATACATCGATAACCCAGCACTCAGCCATTGGTAGAATGCAACAGTGGTCTAAGATATTGAATGAAATGCCTGGTTTTTGGTTGTTTGGTCATGGGCCTGATAAACAGTTTTTTGAACAAAATGGGATTTTTGCAGAAAGCGAATTCGTGTTACTCCTATTTCGTTACGGTAGTTTAGGAGTCATTTCATTTTTTATATGGATGTTTGTTCTACCCATTAGAAAGATCTCAAACCGCTTAAGGTTGAATCGAAGCATGTTTTTATTGGTATTGATTTTAATTTTTTCAGGAATTACCAACGCACCTTTTCACAATGTTAAATTAAATGTTTTTATAGCTTGTGTTTTGGCATTGGAATTATTAAAACGAAATTATGCAAGTGAAGAAAATTAAAATTCTGGTTGTAGGAACCAGCAGCCCTCACGTTGCAAATCATATCAATAGAATTCGAGATGAGGACATTTCAATTGAAGTAATTTCAAATGGGAAAAAATATTTTGACGACAAGGAAGGTGTTCATTTGGTCGATTTTTCGCTTGCGAAATTTTGGAATCTCTTTTTAACTGTTAATCGTATTAGAAAAATCATTCTCAGCTTTAAACCCGATTTAATCCACATCCATCAAGCAAATTCCGTCGCTTTTTATACCTTGCTCGCGAATAAAAAAACGAAAGTACCAACAGTTTTAACCGCATGGGGAAGTGATATTCTATTGAATCCTAAAAAAAGCAAGATTTTAAAATGGTTGGTTAGGTTCAATCTTAAGAATGCTGATTTTTTTACTTCCGATGCTGCGTTCATGGCAGAAGAAATGAGAAGGTTGGTACCTGAAAAAGTACTAGATATAAGCATTTGTAATTTTGGAGTCGCTCCTCTTCCTATAGCCGTGCAAAAAGAGAAGCTAATTTACTCCAACCGAAA
>JBILIM010000068.1:0-7234 GCA_044349985.1 Crocinitomicaceae bacterium | reverse complement strand
ATTTTAGAGACTTTAGAAAAGGATTGTTACCTGAAGATGTTTATGTTAGTAAATCTGAAAACAATGGGCAATGGTCTACTTCTCAAAGGTTAGATTTTTGTGAAGCAGGAAGGAATGAGGCATCTTTAGGTGTTAGCGTTAATGAACGTTATATTTACCTTTATCAGGACGCTATCGGCTCTGGGGATCTTTATTTTTCCGATTTGTATAATCCTACTTTTGAAAAAATTTCAAATATCGAACAACCAAAAATTAATTCGGAATTCTGGGAAACACACCTAATGATGACGGCGGATGGAAATACCATTTTCTTCGCTTCAGATAGACCAGGAGGTTATGGCGGTTTGGATCTTTATGTAATGAGTAAAATTAATGGCATATGGTCTGAATCTCTTAACTTGGGAGCTAACATAAATTCAGCCTTTGATGAAGACGCACCATTTATAACATCCGATGGGAATACTTTATACTTTGCCTCAAATGGTCCATCAAGTATCGGTGGATTCGATATTCTGATTTCATCCAAAAATGTTGATGGAACTTGGGGCGAGGCTAAAAATGCTGGTTATCCTTTTAATTCAACAAATGATGACATTTATTTCAGTTGTACTATTGACGGAAAAAGAGGCTTTCTTACTTCTTCTCGTCCAAATGGAGTTGGAGGAACAGATATTTATGAAATTGTCAATGATCAGTTTGGAATAACCTCCCAATTTAACCTCCTCGGAAAGATCCGAAATGCAAACGGCAAAGAATTACCAAAAGATTTTGCTGTGAATATGGAGTTAAAATGCACCGATTGTGATAAATCGAACGCTGTTTTAATATTTCCAAGATTAAGCGATGGGGTATTTAAAGCGGCTTTGGAACCATGTAAAAATTATGAACTCTACTATTATTCGAGTACAACTAAAAAAATATTGTACCAATCCAATTTCAAAACGAGTTGTTCTGCGACTGAAGAACTTATAGAGAAAGAAGTTATTTTAGATGCCAATACGCCATCTATACTGCCAGTTTTAATGTACAAGATTGAAGGTTTAATTGCTGAAGCGAACTCTGGTGCACAAATTTCAAATGCCAGCATTTCTGTTCGTTCGAGTAATGGAGAATTGATTGAAAACGTTACAAGCGACAGCAAAGGCAACTTTAAGTTGAACTTCTTAAACGGTAAGAAGGCAGGTGAAAAAATTAGTTTTGAAATTACCGTCAGTGCAAACGGCTATCTGAATAAAACGATATCAGTGGATCAAAAGTTAGGTAATGATGAAACAATTGCTTTGACCTTTAATCTGGACAAAATCAGTATTGGTAGTGATCTTGCGAAAAGTTTTGGTGTAAAATCTATCTATTTTGATTTTAACAAATATAACCTTCGAAAAGACGCCATTAAGGAACTTGACAAGATTATCAAAATAATGAATGATAATCCAACACTTAAAGTTGAGTTTGGGGCACATACCGATTGTACGGGTCCCGAAGTATACAACCAATATCTTTCGGACATGCGCGCCAAGGCTGTTGAAAATTATATCAAAGCGAAAATATCCAATCCAGACAGAATTACAGGTAAAGGATATGGAGAAACTGAACCTGCAAAAGCGTGTTCTTGTGACGATATAAACAAATCATGCACAACGACCCAAAACCAAGCAAATAGAAGGGCTGTATTCAAAGTAATTCAGAAATAAATAAAAAAAACGACCTTTAACTTGTTAATTTTGAAACCATTTACTGATTAATTACGTTAATTCGCTAGTTAACAATTTTATACATAGTAAATGGTTACAGGAAAAACATTTCGTTTATTAGCTTTCGGCCTCATTTTTACGGCTTTAAGCCCCCTTTCTTTACTTGCTCAAAAAGAGGATGATCAATTAAAAGACCTTCTGAACAATGGCTCAGAACAACTTTTGGTTTCAGAAAATTCGAGAATGATGCAAGAAGAGTTGTTTTATTCTGCAGAAAAAATTGCGGATAAGTTATTGTCTTTGAAGCCTGAAAGCGCAAATTACAACTACCGAAAGGGATTTGTTCGAATCAAAATAGATAACGACGCTTCAGGTGCAATACCCTATTTAGAAAAAGCTATTCTGAATACGGATATAAATTATGATGCATACGGTGTTTCAGAAAAAAGTGCGCCAATTGATGCATACTACCACTTAGCGACTTGTTATCATCAATTATTGGATATAGACAAAGCGGTATCCATGTATAATAAATTTATATCCAACTCGAGTTCAAAATCAGAATTAGTTCCTGTTGCCCAAATGAATGTTGTTCAATGCGGAATCGCTCGTGAATTAATGGCAAACCCATCATACGGTGCGCTTAAAAACCTCGGGTCGGCAATAAATTCTGCTGATCCAGAGTATGCCCCAGTTATTTCTTTAGATGGAAGTTCACTCTATTACACATCAAAAAGATCATGGCAAAATGGAGAAAGCGATGCATTTCGCAGTGTATTGAATAATTATTATCCAGAAGATATTTATGTTTCCTACTTGAATATGCAAGATTCAACGTTCTTACAGTCAAAACGTATGGATTTTTGTTCAGCTAAACGGAACGAAGCAACGGTAGCAGTGAATTCTGATGAAAGAAAGATTTACCTGTACCAGGATTCAACCGGAGCAGGAGACATCTATTTCTCGGACTTCTTCGCAAGTAAATTTAACGATATACAAAAATTAGATAACGAAAACATAAATACGAAATATTGGGAAACACATTGCATGACTTCTCATGACGGCAATTTTATCTTTTTCGCATCCGATAGACCTGGTGGATTTGGTGGCTTAGACATTTATATGATGGCAAAAACCATTGATGGAAGTTGGACTAAACCTATAAATCTTGGTTCCAAAGTGAATACGCCTTACAACGAAGATGCCCCTTTTATATCTATTGATAATAAAAAATTATATTTTTCATCAAATGGACCAAAAAGTATGGGAGGATATGACATCCTGATGTCTGATCTTTCTGCAGATGGTACATGGAGTGATGCTGTGAATTTAGGATATCCATTGAATACACCGAGTAATGAAATTTACTACACGACTACCATTGATGGCACAAGAGGATATTTAGCTTCAAATCGCGAAGGCGGATTTGGAAATACGGACATCTACGAAATATTCAATAAGAAACTTGGTGTTAAAAACATGGCCGTGTTCAAAGGAACCATTAAAACAACAGATGGTTCACCCCTACCCGAGGATTTCGTAGTTAACATGAAAATTATTTGCGATGATTGTGACGATTACGATAAAAACAGAACAATCTATCCGCGCTTAAGAGACGGGCTCTTTATGACAAGTCTTCAACCGTGTAAAAATTATAAGATTGTTTATTTTAATGCATCAGATAATAAAGAAATGCATTCAGAAACATTTGCAACAGAATGTGATAAAAATTACCAAGAAATTGTTAGGGATCTTTTATTGGATGTACAAAAAAGACAACTGGTATTCCCTAAAATAGAAGAAGCTATTGAGATTGCAGAAGTTGAAGTTTCTACATTCGAAAATTTACAGTTCAAACATGTTTTTGAGTACAACAAAAATAAATTATTCACGAATAAAGGAAAACTTAAAGATTACGTAAAGGATATTGATAAACAATTCAAAAAAGGGCGTGAGAAAGTAACCATTAAAATCTATTCGTCAGCTTCTAAAGTACCTACGACTACATATGAAACAAACGAAAAACTTGCACTACTTAGAGCTGAAAACATGAAATACGATCTCATTGAATATTTTGAAAATAACGAATTGACAAAAGGCAAGGTTGTGGTTACAATCGTTTCAGCTGTTGTTGATGGTCCAGAATATGAAAATGATTACAAAAACAAAGAAAAATACGAACCCTTCCAATACGTAACGCTTAAAACGGAATAATTGGAATCGCAAAGATTTAAATGGCTGTCGTGAGACGGCCATTTTTATTTTATACATATATTTTCGTTAATATTGCTTTAACAGTTATTTTCAGATAAATATTCCATTTTGAAACCAATTGATTTAAAAAACATTTACAGAAAATTAATTTATGAAACTCAACCTTACAAGGCCACTAGCGGTTTTTGACTTAGAAACTACAGGTACAAATATTACATCAGATCGTATCGTTGAAATAGCAATAATAAAAATTCGACCAGACGGTACAGAAGAAAATTATTGCAAAAGGGTGAATCCAACCATTCCTATTCCCAAAGAAATAAGCGCGATTCATGGTATTTATGACAAAGATGTTGAAGGATTGCCCACTTTTAAAGATCTTGCTCCAGAAATTGTAGCGTTTATTGATGATGCCGATTTAGCAGGATACAATTCAAATAAGTTTGATATTCCCGTTTTGGCTGAAGAGTTATTAAGAGCAGACATGCCATTTGATGTTTCAAACAGGCACTTTGTTGATGTTCAAAACATTTTCCATAAGATGGAACAACGAACTTTGGCAGCTGCATTTCAGTTTTATTGCTCCAAAACCATTGAGAATGCCCACAGTGCACTTTATGATGCCAAGGCAACATGGGAAGTGCTTCAATCGCAGTTAATAAAGTACAATGAATTAAATGGTGATGTTCATTTTTTATCTGAATTTTCTCGTGCGAACACCTATCAATTTCTCGATTTTGCTGGACGTTTAGCAATAAATGATAAAGGTGAAGCCATATATAATTTTGGTAAGCACAAAGGGAAAACGATAAAAGAAGTTATGAAAACCGAGCCCGGATACTACGGTTGGATGTTAGATGCTGATTTTCCATTATATACCAAAAATTGTCTTAGAAAGGAAATGGAAAAAATTAAAGCCGAAAAAGAAGCCACGAAAAAAATACCCGAAACGGATAATTGGGACAATAAGCTAGAAGCGTTAAAAAATAAATTCAAATAAAATGAAAATCATTTGTATAGGGAGAAATTATGCGGATCATGCAAAAGAAATGAATGCACCGCTTCCAACTCAACCTGTTTTTTTCATGAAACCTGATTGTGCACTCCTAAAAGATGGCGACGATTTTTACTATCCAGAATTTACGTCAGACCTGCATTACGAATGTGAAGTGGTTGTTAAAATTGATAAAGTAGGTAAAAACATACTCCCAAAATTCGCTCATAAATATTATACTAAAATAAGTTTAGGCATTGATTTTACAGCTCGCGATTTACAAGCAATATGCAAAGAAAAAGGGCTGCCATGGGAAAGGGCTAAATCATTCGATAATAGTGCCCCAATTTCAAACTTATGGTTGGATAAGACCAATTTAGATCTCGAAAATTTATCATTTTCCCTGAATAAAAATGGAACTCAAGTCCAACATGGGAATCTTAATCAATTAATTTTCAGCATAGATGAGGTGATTGCATACCTTTCTTCATTCGTGACATTAAAAACTGGAGATTTAATTTTCACCGGAACGCCTTCAGGGGTTGGCCCCGTTCAAATTGGCGATAAGCTAGAGGGATATATTGAAAATCAAAAAATGTTCAGTTTCGACATAAAATAATGCTTATTTCCCTTTGGCTTTTACAATAATAATGAGGGTATAAAGCATAATTTTGAAATCCAAGGCCAGCGTTCTGTTTCTCATGTAGAGCAGATCGTATTTCATGCGTTGCAACATTTGTTCAACATTTTCCGCATAACCGTATTTGACCTGTCCCCATGAAGTTATTCCCGGTCTAACTTTCGTAAGATGCAAAAACTGAGGTTCAATTTTGACAATCTGATCAATATAGAACTGTCTTTCTGGTCGTGGGCCAACCAATGACATATCCCCCATGAGAACATTTAAAAATTGAGGAAATTCATCAAAACGAAGCTTGCGCATGTATTTACCAATTTTTGTAATTCGCGGATCATCCGTTGATGAAAGTTGCGGTCCCTTGCTTTCAGCATCAATGTACATTGTTCTGAACTTTATAATTTTAAAGATCCGACCATTCAAACCAACACGATCTTGAAGAAAAAATATAGGTCCAGGAGAAGAGAATTTAACCGCCAAAGCCAATACAAGGTATACTGGAAGTAAAATAATTATTGCTACAATGGATAAAAACACGTCTATAAAACGCTTTAAAGCTTGTTGCCAAAAAGGCATGGTTTCATGATTCAACTGAATAAGTAAAGCGCCAAAAATATTGGTCATTTTTACAGAGCCTGACAATATATCGTACATGTCAGGCAATATTTTAATGCTAATTTCCCCCCATTGAATGCGCGCAATAATGGACTTGAGCTTATCATGTTCTTTACTTTCAATTGCGATAATTACCTCTTCAATATGTTCATTGATTAGTATTTGTTCAATATCATTAAGATTCCCTAAATAAGGTATCCTATCCTCCAACTGTCTGTCAACACCATTGATATTTATAAAGCCTACTATTTTATTTACATTCTTAGGTAATTTTAAAATTTCATTGTAGAGCTCCACTGCTTTATCACTGCCACCGATTAGGAGTGTTCGGAAGCCATTTTTTCCTGATTGAATGCGTTTTACCAGAACTGTAGTAAAAATATATCTTGGAAAAAAAACGGTCACAAAATGTATCCCTATCAGCATAAAAAACGACTTATAATAGAGCTGATAGTCTGAAATTACATCATCGAGAATTAAGGTAAAAAAAATCAACGTTGCCCCAATAATTGTGGCTACAAAGGTTAGATTGAATAATTTGAAACGGTATAATCTTTTGATATCATGGTAAGTTCCTTGCAAATAGTAGAGTAAAATCCAGGCTAGAGGAACAAGCACCACACCCAAATAAAAGGTACTGTTTACATGAAAATCTTGGCGCTCAATTGCTATTTTTCGTAGGTAATAAAAAATGGACCATGAAAAAGCTGCTGTTAACCAATCTATTGCGAGTAAAAATATAACAGCTAAGTTTTTACGCATTAGAAATGAACCACTTTAATATTATCAAAAATGAAAAATGAGGAAGTTTTTCCTTCATCTAAAAATGCCTCAAAGGATTGTTTGAAATATTCCGCATTTGGTGAATTTGAAATAATTTCACCCAGTTCAATATACATTTTCTTCCATTTTACTTCTGAAGGATCCTGATCGTTTACCCTGATATGTCTATTGTTTTTTATTTCCGTGGAAGAAATACCTAATACACCTGTTATCAGATTGTTGGTATTGTAATAGTCCAATTCGAGATACACCTCCTCTCCTTTTGGTAAAACCATACTTTCTGAATACCCTACCCAAAGC
>JBILIM010000067.1:0-7376 GCA_044349985.1 Crocinitomicaceae bacterium | reverse complement strand
GGAAGTTGATTCTTCCAGAATATGGAAGAAACGTTCAGAATATGATTCGTCATGCGATGGAAATTGAGGATAAAGCAGAAAGAAATAGAGCGGCACAAGCAATCATTGAAGTAATGGGGCAATTGAATCCCCATTTGCGTGATGTGGATGACTACCGCCACAAACTTTGGACGCACCTTTTTGTAATGTCAGACTTTCAACTTGATGTAGAGTCACCATACGAAATACCAAGACAAGAAGTGTTAAACGAGAAGCCTGAGTTAATGCAATATCCTAAGCGAAACATTCGATATGGGCATTACGGCAGTTACACCCAAAAAATTCTGGAAAATTCAGGTTCAGTTTCAGATCCGAAAGAAAAAGAATACTTGAAAAATACCATGGCGAATTTCATGAAGGTTCAGTTTCTTGCTCACAATAATGATGCAGTTGAAAATAATGTCATCGCTGAGCAATTGAAAGAGCTCTCTAAAGGGGAATTGGTCCTGGAAAATCCTGATGAACTCGTTGCAACAAACACCTTATTGAAGTCCATGGGAATGTCTCAAGGTCACGCAAAAAGAAACAAACCAGGATTTAAACAAAACAAAAAGAAAAAATTTAAAAAACCGCAATAATGGCCTCATTTGAAATTCATGGAGGGAAACCTCTAAAAGGTGAATTGATTCCTCAAGGTGCGAAGAACGAAGCTTTACAAGTATTGTGTGCTCCGTTGTTGACTTCTGAAAAAGTTACCATTTCCAACGTGCCGGATATTATCGATGTGAATAAATTGATGAACCTCCTTCAAACCATGGGGGTGAAAATCGAAAAAGTAGAGAAAGGTACTTTCATTTTTCAGGCCAAAGACATCGATTTAAAATATCTTGAGACAGAGGATTTTAAAAAACGTGCTGGTGCATTGAGAGGTTCAATAATGATTGTAGGTCCGCTACTCGCAAGATTTGGAAAAGGTTTTATTCCAAAACCGGGTGGAGATAAAATTGGTAGACGTAGATTGGATACGCATTTTGAAGGGTTCATGATGCTAGGTGCTAAATTCAATTACGACGCAGGCGAGCATTTTTATTCGATTGAATCCAAAAAATTAAAAGGTACCTATTTACATCTTGACGAAGCTTCAGTTACTGGAACAGCAAATATTGTTATGGCTGCCGTAATGGCGGAAGGAAAAACCACAATATACAATGCAGCTTGCGAACCGTACTTGCAGCAATTGTGCAAAATGCTCAATGCAATGGGCGCAAAAATTGAAGGTATCGGTTCCAATATGTTGCATATTGAAGGTGTTAAAGAATTGAAAGGGTGCTACCATAGAATCTTACCCGATATGATTGAAATCGGGAGTTTCATTGGTTTGGCTGCAATGACTGGTTCTGAGATTACAATTAAAGACGTAAGCTGGGATAATCTTGGCATCATTCCAACGGTTTTTAGAAAATTGGGTATCAAATTAGAACGACGTAACGACGACATCTACATTCCTGCTCAAGATCATTACGAGATAGATACGTTTATTGACGGTTCCATTTTAACCATTGCTGACGCACCTTGGCCTGGTTTTACCCCCGACCTACTTTCCATAGTATTGGTTGTAGCTACCCAAGCCAAAGGTTCGGTTTTGATTCACCAAAAAATGTTTGAGTCCAGATTGTTTTTCGTTGATAAGTTAATCGATATGGGGGCGCAAATAATACTTTGTGATCCGCACAGAGCAACTGTAATTGGTCTAAATAAACAACATGCATTAAAAGGTATTCAAATGACATCGCCTGACATCCGTGCAGGTGTTTCCTTACTTATTGCGGCTCTTTCAGCTCAAGGTAAGAGTGTTATTCACAATATCGAACAAATTGATCGTGGTTATCAAGATATTGAAATTCGTTTGAATAATCTTGGTGCTGACATTCGAAGAATAGGATGAGAAAGATTACCGTATTTATAATTGTATTGCTTTTTGGAATCACATGCGGATTTCAATGGCTCTCAAACGATGCCGTTGGTTATGTTAAAAGTACAGAGGCACCTGAGATTGAGCTCACCAATCCGAAAGGTAAAACCATTAAGCTTTCCAAACTCAAAGGAAAAATGGTTTTGGTTGATTTCTGGGCTTCATGGTGTAGACCATGTCGAAATGAAAATCCAAATGTTGTGGAAGCCTACGAAAAGTATCACAAATCAAAATTCAAAAACGCAAAAGGATTTGAAGTTTTAAGCGTTTCATTAGATCGAGATGAACAAGCTTGGAAGGATGCGATTGTTGCAGATAAACTCACATGGAAAAACCACGGTTGGGACAAAGAAGGAAAAATATCTACCTTGTATCAGGTGAATTCCATCCCTTCAGGTTTTTTAATTGACGGTGAAGGTCAGATTGTTGCCCAAGGACAAGAGTTAAGAGGAATGGGATTGCATCTCACTTTAGATAAATACTTAGCTGATTAAATGATAAACGATAAAAAATTACTGGAGCGAAGCAATGGTAAATGTGAACTCTGTGGCTCCGATTATAGCTTATTCGTATACTCTGTTGAACCTGCTAGTCCATCTTTCGAAAGCAGTTTGGTATTGTGTGAAACGTGTGATGCGCAAGTTAAAGATGCAGATAAAATGGATACCAACCATTGGCGTTGCTTAAACGACAGTATGTGGAGCGAAGTGGATGCGGTTAAAGTACTTTCGTGGAGAATGCTAAACAGGTTAAAATCTGAAGGATGGCCCCAAGATCTGCTCGATATGATGTACCTGGATGAGGAGTTGCTTTCATGGGCAAAGGCTACGGGTGAAGATGTAAATGAGGAAGATAAAATCGTTCACAGAGATAGTAACGGTGCCGTTTTGCAAAATGGTGATACCGTAGTTTTAATCAAAGAATTGGATGTTAAAGGCGCAACCTTTTCTGCAAAAAGAGGAACAGCAGTTAGAAATATACGGTTGGTTCACGATAACGCTGAACAGATTGAAGGTAAGATTGAAGGCCAAAGCATCATCATCCTTACAAAATTCGTCAAAAAATAACACGCTGGTCAAGTGGTAAAGATCCGAAACATAGAATTGGGAGATTTTCCGCTTCTCTTGGCGCCAATGGAAGACGTCAGTGATCCGCCTTTTCGCGCATTGTGTAAAAAACATGGAGCGGATTTGATGTATACCGAATTCATCTCCTCCGAAGGCTTAATTCGAGATGCTGCCAAAAGCGTTCAGAAAATGGACATCTACGAGTATGAAAGGCCTGTAGGAATTCAAATTTTCGGTCACGACATCGAAAGCATGAAAGAGGCAACGCGTATCATCGAAAAGACCAATCCGGATATTATTGATATCAATTTTGGTTGCCCTGTAAAGAAAGTTACCTGCAAAGGTGCTGGAGCCGGAATGCTTCAAGATATTCCGAAATTGATAAAAATGACCGATGAGATTGTCAGAACAACCAACCTTCCGGTTACTATTAAAACAAGATTGGGCTGGGACGATAAAACCAAATTTGTTGTAAGTACTGCCGAAAAACTGCAGGATGTTGGGGTAGAAGCCATTTCCATTCACGGAAGAACGCGGGTTCAGTTGTATAAAGGTGATGCCGATTGGACGCTTATTGGTGAAGTAAAGAACAACCCGAGAATGCGTATTCCTGTTTTTGGTAATGGTGACATTGATTCCCCAGAAAAAGCTGTTGAATACAAAAATCGTTACGGTGTTGATGGCATTATGATTGGTCGGGCCTCTATTGGATATCCATGGTTTTTTAATGAAGTTAAACATTTCATAAAAACAGGAGGGCATCTGCCGCCTCCTACTATTGCCGAGCGTGTTGAAATCGCAAAAGACCATCTTTTGATGAGTATAAATTGGAAAGGTCAATCCTTAGGAATCGCCGAAATGAAAAGGCACTACTCCAATTATTTCAAAGGTATTGCCCATTTCAAGGAGTACCGTACCCGATTGGTAACCTCTTTTGACCTCAATGAAATCATCGAAACCCTTGATGAAATCATTGCTAAGTCCGATGAATTTTCGTTTGTTTAGAAACTACTCTACACGATTTTTTTATCGAGAAAATACATGTCAATTTTACCTTTGTTTTTGGCTTCAATTTTTCCACGATACTCGCAATAATATTCGTGTTTGATCAATTCATACGTCGCTCCAGAGATGTTTATTCTATTCACTTCTCCGCTACTTTCCATTCGAGAAGCAGTGTTTACCGTATCACCCCAAATATCATAAGAGAACTTCTTAATCCCTACAATCCCTGCAATTACAGGTCCTGAATGTATTCCGATACGAATTTCAAAATAAGGTAAGTTCATTTTTTGGCGTTCAAACTTTAATTCAGCCATAAAGGTTAATATTTCCTCGGCAGCTGTAATGACATCAATAGGGTGGGTGTTATTCTCTTTCGGAAGTCCACCTGCAGCCATGTAGGCATCTCCAATTGTTTTAATTTTTTCAATACCATGTTTTGACATGATGCGGTCAATCCCCTTGAAACAGGTGTCGATTTCAGTGATTAGTTCCTTTGGAGTGAGCTTTTCAGAAATGGTTGTAAATCCTTTAAAGTCAGTAAATAAAACGGTTACATTTTCAAAATTCTTTGTTTCCGCTTGACCCTTTTGTTTGAGTTCTTGGGCAGTATCAAAAGGAAGAATGTTCAATAACAATTCATCTGATCTTTTTTTTCCGCGAACAACAACAACCATGAGAACTATAATAAGCAATAAAATACCAACTGAAAAGATTAGTCCAACTTTTTGCTTTTGAATTCTTGCCTCTGAAACAATTTCTTTTTGTGCATATTGTAAGCTATCCTCCAATTGTGCTTTTTCATAATTGAAATTCAATTCTTTTTCTACCATTGAACGCTCATTATCTATGTTTTCAATAGAGTCACTCAGATTTTTATAGATCTCAAAATAGCTCAAAGCTTCATCAAAATTTCCACTCGCCTTATTACTTTCATAAAGGCATTCACAAGCATCCCTTTCTAATGGAGGAATTTTCAACATAACGGCTGCTTTGTATGCAGAAATACACCATTTTTTAGCAGTTGTGAAATCCCTCAGTTCGTTGTAGATTAATCCTATATTTAATTCTGCATTAATTTGAAACCGCTTGTTATTTATGGATTGAAAAATCGATTTCGCTTTTTGAGACGCTTCTATGGCTTGAGAAAAGTAGCTCGATGCGCTATTTTGATTTTCTTTATTCGCTGCAATGCCTTGTTCATAATTGACATAACCAATATTTCCATAGGCTATACCGGCTTGTTCAGGATTTTTTGAAATATCAATGTAACTTAAACTCTCCCTGTAAAAATTTATGGCAATGTCGTATTGTTTTGTTGCGCCATAAATGTTTCCCAGCAAACTAAGTGAAGTCGAAATACGCAAAGAATCCCCCAGCTCACGATTAATTCTTAATCCTCTTTCGTGGTATTCTGCAGCTTTCTTATTATTTTCTTGACGTTCATAGATTTGGCCAATTACACTGTAGCAGTCCGAAACAAGACGTTTATCGTTCATTTTTTCGGCTAGGATTAAAGACTTTTGAGCAAAATCCAACGCTTTTGGATATACACCTTGAATGAGAAAAGTTTTTGAACGAATCAAATGATTGGCTTGTTTAAATTCCGAATTTGTTGCATTTGAAATTAATGACAACGCAGAATCCAAGAGAATATATGAGCTATCAGGATTTGAGTTGGTCAATAAATCTGCGGCAGCATGCAATGATTTTATTCTTGTTTTTGTTGAAAGCCGGGTATTATATCCTTCACTAATCAATTGCCCAAGTTTATTTTGACTTTGGGCCTCAAAGCTTAAGAAGCAAATGAGTATAATGATAATTCGATTCAATACCATAAAATAAGAGGCCTTAAATTATAAACTTTCGTTTAGATTAAAGGAATTAATTTATTTAATGAGGTGTTTTGAGTTTTGTAGGATCCTTCATTTCTGTGTTTATTCCTTAATTTTATGCGCTCTTATTCCTCTACATTCTTTATTTTTAACATCTAAATAAAGAAAATGCAACGTTATCAAAATTACGTTTTAGGAAAATGGTTAGATGGTGAAGGGGTAGAAACCAACCTTTACAATGCAATTACCGGAGACCAAATAGGTGTGGTTTCAAGTGCCGGTTTAGACTACCAGTCCATCATTGAGTATGGAAAGAAAACGGGCGGTTATGCCTTAAGAAAAATGACTTTTCAGGAACGGGGAAGAATGTTGAAAGCTTTGGCTTTATTCCTCTTATCTCAAAAAGATAAATATTACGCCGTTTCAGATTGGACCGGAGCAACAAAAGTAGATTCTTGGATCGATATTGAAGGAGGTATTGGTAACCTGTTTGCCAATGCTTCATTAAGACGTCAATTTCCCGACTTACCTTATTATGTGGATGGTAATGCGGCACCACTTTCGAAAAATGGAACGTTTATCGGTCACCACATCATGGTTCCAAAAGAAGGTGTTGCGATACATATCAATGCATTCAATTTCCCGATTTGGGGTATGCTTGAGAAAATAGCTGTTAACCTGATGGCAGGTGTTCCCGCGATAGTAAAGCCATCTGAGTTTACGTGTTTTCTTACTGAAGTTATGGTAAGAGATATTATCGATTCTAAAATCCTTCCTGAAGGTGCATTGCAATTGGTTTGTGGCTTGGGAAGAGGAATTCTGGATCACGTAGGCTGTCAGGATGTGGTTACCTTTACTGGAAGTGCGAAAACTGGAAAAATGTTGAAGTCATTGCCGCAATTCGCTCAGGAAAGTGTTCCGTTTAATTTGGAGGCAGATTCACTCAATGCTACTATTCTTGGCGAAAAAGCTGTTTTGGGAACAGAAGAATTTGACTTGTTCATTAAAGAAACGGTTAAAGAAATTACCATAAAAGCCGGTCAGAAATGTACCGCAGTGCGAAGAATCATCGTTCCCGAAAATCTTATCGATGAGGTGGAAAAAGCAATTGCTGCACGATTGGCAACTACCAAAGTTGGTGATCCCAAGGCTGAAGGTGTGCGCATGGGAGCATTGGCAACACGAATGCAAGTAGAACGCGTTCGTGAAAATGTCGAACTTTTGGCAAGATCCCAGAAAGTCGTTTATGGCGATATCAATCACGTGGATGTTATTGGTGCCGACGAAAACAAAGGTGCCTTCTTTTCACCGATATTATTCCGAAACAACGATCCGTTCAATTTGACCGATGTACATGAAATTGAAGCATTTGGACCCGTATCCACCGTTATGCCCTATAAAACTTTGGAAGAGGCAATAGAATTGGCAAAGATGGGTAAAGGTTCTTTGGTATCTTCTATAGTTACGCCATGTGACAAGGAAGCCACAGAATACGTGGTAAATGCTGCGAGCATGCACGGA
>JBILIM010000066.1:0-7412 GCA_044349985.1 Crocinitomicaceae bacterium | reverse complement strand
ATAAATGTATGGCGAATAAGCGAAATAAGCGCCGTGAGTCTTCGGTTCACTTGAAGTAGAATCTTCTTTAAACGATTTAACAGATAATCCAAATCGTATGGATTTAAAATTATATTTTGGAAGTACTGTATACGATAACTCTCCAATTCCGGATATCCCATTTCTACCGAATGAATACATTGGAGCAATCAGGTATTGCCATTTGTTGAATGGGATGCCTAAATTATGGATGGCAGCACCGATCATAAATTTGTCATAAAAATTACCTGCAATTACTGGCGTCCAGAATAAATTGGTTTTATTGGATTCCTTGTCGCCAATTAAAAATTCCATTTTAATTGGTTCCAATTTTTTCAATATACCTTTACTGTGCCAATTGTTATTCGCACGGTTCATTTCTGGTATGTTATGCTTCGAATCAATGGTGGCCCAATCGAAATCTATTATTGTTTTAAAATTAAGCGTAGTTTTCTTCGTATATGCCGGGCTCCATTGGCTCTCGATAATATTGTTATCCGAGATTAAGTCAACACCAATTGGGCCAGAAACTTGTCCCTTGTTTTTAACGGTTACAGCTGTCCCGTATACAGTTTTCTTAACTTTTGTGATTTTGTAATCAATGTGATTCGTTGTTTGAATAAGGTCATTAAACAACCAACTTAAATCTTCTCCTGTTACTTCTTCACAAACCTTTTTCATGTCTTCCGGTTGCGGATGCTTGAATTTCCAGGTATCGAAATAGGTTCGCATGACTTCATTAAATTTTTCATCGCCCAAATAATCTTTAAGATAATGAAATACCAATCCAGTTTTCTGATACATGATGATACCATAATTGATCGAGCTGAAATCCGCAGAATGGGTTTCAATAGGTTCGTCTTCACCCAGACCTGCAATTAAACGGTAAGAAAAATCACCTGAATCGTGATGGTCCAAATCGTTGAAATGGAATGCACCTCCAAGTAACATATTCGATAAATAAGAATTATCAGGATATTTGGTCTGCATGTAACGCATTTCGTTAAGGGTATTCATACCTTCATCCATCCAACCGTGAACGCGCTCATTGGAGCCTAATATGCCATAGAACCAATTGTGCCCAACTTCATGGACGATAACAATTTCCAAATCTTGATCCGAACCGACATTACCGATAACCGTTACGTTGGGATATTCCATTCCGCCACCTGCGCTTATGGTTCCATCTACAGCAGTTACTTGATTGTAGGGGTAATCGCCATTCCAAAGGGAATAATAATAGGTTCCATCGTTGATGTATTCGATGGCGTGTTGCCAGAGTTCAGCATTTTGAGGCGTGAAAAGGGCCCAAGACGTTACTGTTCTTTTCGAATGCGGAAGTTCAACTTCTCCTTTCAGGACGAGATAGCGTTTGTCTGCGAACCAAGCAAAATCATGTACATTTTTTTGGATAAATCTGATTGTTTTTAAAGTGGAAGAGGATTCTGGAAATTTCCATAACTTAGGATCTCTTTTTTCATTTTCGATTTCAGTAAATTCAGGAAGTTTTTTTAATGTTTCAGAAGCCTTAGCATTCATGAAATCGATTTCAGATGCGGTTTGCAAATCCCCTGTTGCCCCAACAACGTAGTTTTCTGGAACTGTTATGGTAACATCGTAGGAACCGTATTCCGAATAAAATTCTCCCTGATTCAAATACGGTATTGCATTCCAACCGTTTTTATCATACACTGCCGGTTTAGGATACCATTGCGTAATTTGGTAGGATTGTTCGATATGTCCCAATCTTGAAATTTCTCCTGATGGAATTTTGACATAAAAAGGAGTTGTAACGGTTAATGCTGTTCCAGGCCCTAGTGGTTGATTAAGAATCAAATAACATATATCTATATGTTTTTTGTCGTATTCCCATCTTACCTTTTCACCATTAACTTTAAAATCCAAAGAATCTATATAACCTTTTAGGTCCTCATTACCAAATTGCAAATCCGTCTGATTGTTTTTATAAAGCTGTTTTCCAAGAGCAGTTTCCCCATTTCGGTATGCATTTGGCCAAATATGAATGAAAATTGTATCTAGCGTATTCGGTGAATGGTTAATGTATTGAAACGATTCAAAACCTGAGAGTGTGTGATTTTTATCGTTCAGTTTAACCGATAATGTATAATTGACTTCTTGTTGCCAATAACTTTGAGAAAAGCTGTACGTTCCGAGAAATAGCGAGAGAAAATGGATAAGATTTTTCATTTATTTAATTTGATGGATAAATTTAGGCAGTTTCCTTAAAATAAAGTTACAAAAACAAAAAAGGTCGGCGAACCGACCTTTTAACAGCTATATATATTGTTATTTGATAACTATTCTGGAAGTAGTCGTGAAATTTCCATCAGAAATTTCGATAAAATATATTCCTGATTCAAAATAAGTTAAGTCCAATTCCATTTCATTTCCTTCAAATTCAATTTGCCTTGTAAACGAACCGTTTGCAGAAGAAATACGAATATTACCGTTTGAAATGGATGCATTCATTCGAAGTGTTACCAATCCATCGCTCGGATTTGGGAAAATTTCTAAAAAGGACCTATCGTTCTGGTTAATCCCCAAATAATTATCGGTACCGTCACAATTTTCATCAATGCCATTGTTTAATATTTCCATTGCGTCTGGGTTGATGTCTGGATCGTTATCGTTGCAATCTCCCGTCTCCGTTGCATAACCAGCTCCAGGATCTTCACATAGTAACAGGCCAACAAGACTTCCCCCAAAATTGTCACCATCATTATCTTCATAGTAGGTAAAGAAAGGTAAACCGTCATCAACGCCATTTAAACAATCGTTATCCAATCCATCACAAATTTCAGTTGCTCCTGGATAAACAGTTGACTCCGAATCATCACAATCAGTATTGTTTGTAGCGTAACCAGGTCCTGGGTTGTTGCATAAAGATAGACCTGTTGTGATTGTTGCGTCTCCAAATCCATCATTATCCGCATCAGTATAATACAAAACAGGACCTAAAATTAAATTGTTGTTATCATCGCAATCGCCACCTGTAAGCACATAACCGTTCGGTTGAGCACAACCTATTTGAGATTGCTGTTGATTACCAATGCCATCGCTATCTACATCCTGATACCAAACTGTAGTTGGATTGATTAATGAATCGTTATCGTTACAATCGGTATTATTTAGCACATAATTTGCAGGTGCCGAGCAAGCTGAAACTGTTGCATTTAGGTTTCCGAAGCCATCACCATCGACATCAGCATAAAAAGTTTGAGGTGTCAGAGCAGTTGAATTTCCGATAAGTGTTACGTTGTCGTTTCGCCAAGTAGAACCCGATTGTGCCATACTAACGATATAGAATCTGAACGTAACTTGATCAACCGCATCGAAAGCAGGTCCAAGAATTACGGTGTCAATTTTATCCGTTGTTATTGGTAAACCCGTAGCCAAATCGGCAGCATAATTATCCAAACTTGAGCGTAAAACCCATGAAGGTGTTCCTCCTGAAGCACTAATTCGGTGTGTAAAGATTAATTTATTTAAATCTAATGTGTAACAGTCAGCGGCATCAATAGAAAATTCATTGAACTCAGTTAAATCAATTGTACCAGCGGTATTCCAATCGCTGTTATTGAAAACATTATTAGCGGCAGCACAGGTGGTTCCTGATGTTCCATACGGACTAAATGTTGCGAAACTTGGCTGTGCAGATACATTAACTGCGGTTACCGGACAAGCAGAGGCTTGAGTAAATTCATAAATCCCGATTGTAGTACCAAGTGCGGTTGCATCTCCACCAGAACAATCCTCATCGATTCCATTGTCGGGAATATCAGTCCCATTTGGGTTTATGGATGCAACATTGTCATTACAATCCTGGTTGTTAGAAACATAACCGGAAGGAACAGTGCACGCTATAACGGTGTTTGTAGGTGAACCAAAGCCATCACTATCACCATCTAAATAGAAAATTGTTGTAGGTAAACCAATTGCAATACTGTTGTCATCACAATCGTTTGAATTGGTTACATAACCAACAGGTAGTGAACAACCTATTGTTGTATTATTAGGATTACCTAAACCGTCACCATCAGAATCAGCGTAATAGGTGATGCCGGTTGCAATGGTCAGATTAATGGTAATGATGCTGTCACACAATGCAGCATTTGGAATGGTATCGTAATAAGTACCTGATAAGGTGTACGTTGCGCCACCACTAGGAACCGTATATGAATTGCAATTGGAAACCGATATAGTAGAGGTGGTAACACATGAATTCTCTGGAGTCACCGACTCCCATGTTGAACCGTAACGAATTTCGTCTATTTCCAGATTTCCCGTTCCTGCTGCTGCTGTTCCTGATTGTCTTAGAAAAATTGAGGCGAATGTCGTAAATGGATTCGTCCCCGCACTGCTAGATACTGTTGCTGTTGGTTCTGGGGCGCTGACATTTGGATTAACAAATAAACTTGCTTGGATTGGGGCGGTTGTTGCATCAAGTTTAACAACTACCATTAGTGTTGTTCCAACAGGATATTCTGTTGAACCGTATGTTGCGGTTGGAGTAGGCGTACCTCCTGTTGTATTTTGTATTCCTAGTTGAAAGGTATTTGGAGTTACACCTGCTTTTATGAAAACCCTAGGAGCGAAAATGGTTACAGACGCGCCTGTCGTTTGCCCAAATCCCGTGAAATATTCCCCCGTTGTGCTTAAGCCTGTAGTATTGGCAACCTTCAATAAAAAAGAATAATACCCAACACCTGAGATTCCTGTTAATGCCAAATTTACATCCTCTGTATTTCCAGCAACAAAAGCAGATCTGTTACCCGTTGAATTCGGTAAACCATTGTAATACAAGCTGTTTCCTTGATCGGAAGCTGTTGTTAACGTTTGTTGCTGCCCGGGAGTAGCACCACTATGTGTAGTCCATCCGTTGGCATTCAATGAGCCACTGTAATTGAACGTTTCAATTCCTTGCGCCAATAGGTGTTGTGAGATTACAAACGATAGACTTATTAGTCCGATTATCTTTTTCATTTCAAATTTTTTTTTGACAAAATTACGAAAGACTGGGGTACTTTTTTTTGATACATGTTAAATAATTGTCAACAAAAAAGCGACCGAAGTCGCTTTAGTATTTAATGCATTTGTTCGTCCTCTTCCGGATCTGGAGGAAAGAGTTTCGGTAAATCTGTAAAACCCTGCTCTCTGTCAAGAAGATCTTCAAGTTGCGAAATGGAAATTCCTTTTGCAATTATCTTTTTGTTTTTATCCAATACAAAGACCCTTGGTGTTGAAAAAACATCATATGTGGTTTGATAATTTAACGATTCAATGGTTGTGTAACGCAGCAGATTGTGCAATTTGGCTTGATTATCCGTTTTATCAGAAGCGTCTTTAAAAAGTTGATCGGTAACACCAACATTGATGAACGTAAGTTTATTATCCTTAATGAACTTCTTCCATTTTTCGAAATCCTCACCAACGGCTTTCCCCACAGCAAAAATTTCAACATTTCTAGCTTTTAGCTTTTCTTTATAAAGGGTTTCAAGTTTTGGTGTTGTTTTTTTACAATGCCCGCATTCAGGATCCCAAAAATAAAGAATGGTGTAATCTGAAGTTAAATCATAGAATCCCTTCCAGTTTACATCAGTTGTATCTCTTAAAATGACGTTCGGTGGACGAACACCAATCACGAGGTTCTTTTTAATCGGAATATCTTTACACAATTCATCCAACTTGTCCGGTTTTACCCAAGTGGCTAAAGAATTTCCATTGGCATCTCGTTTACAATAATACCTATCGACCATATACAAATAGACTTTATCCATACCCATGATGTTGCTTTTACCATAAGTAGAGGTAATGTATGAAACGCAATATTCAAAGGCCTTTGATTTAGGGTTCAATTGATCGCAAAGTTGGAAAGCATATTTGATGATGGTGTCCCAATGTTGAATGGTAACTTTATTACTGAAAAGATATTCCAATTTCGAATGAAAGTCTGGAGTATTAACAAATCTATCGTCGCTGAAGTCAACGTTGTCCCAGTAGTGTTTGCGGTAGTAATTGTACCTGAAATTGGAATCGATAATTTTTCCATTTTCATCTTTAGGGGCTTCAGGAACTTCAACGTCGATGGTCATGGAAATGTATTTAGACCATAATAAATCAGGATTATTTGAAATTACCGATTTCTGATAATTGCTTACAGATTTATTTACTTGTTCGATTTCCTTTGTTAATTTTTCATGCGCTTCAGAATTGGCATCCATTTTCGCAAGTGAATCGGACAGTTTTGTCAATTCGTTTCTTTTTGAACTGATGAAATTCAAATATTCAAGAAATACCTTATTCTCTCTTGATTTGATAACCTTCATGTTTTTGTAAAAGTCTACTTCACCTTTCTCGTTTTTAGTTTCAATGGTTTCGAGAGAAACTTCTTCGTTGTTGTACACAAATTGAAAAAACTTTTGACCAGGTAATAAAAGCCCTAACATACCCGCTTTCTGCTTCGTTCCGTCAAATTCTACGATACCATTTTTGATTATTGCCGTATCAGCGTAATAAAGATTCTTGCCGAAATATTTTACTAGATGCACAGTAGTATCTGAATATCCCGGAACTTTAAACCTTATTTTTTGACTGATTGAACAACTTGAAATTAACGCAATTGAAAAAAGAATAAAATACTTCATAACTGTTCGATGTTTTTATTAAACGAATTTACCTTCTATTGACGTGTCAAAAATACAAAACGCTCTAAAATTAACATTTCTTTAACCTATTTGGATAATAAATTCAATTCTCGGGACGCAGTCAAAAAACTTGCCACAATAAATAAGCAAAAAGCAGTAAATAAGCCTAAATAGGGTTGTGTTGAGAAGGAAAGGTCCAAAGGAAATCCACTGGAAACCACTATATTTTCAACGAAAGGTTTTAGAGCTAAAAATGTGATACATCCCAAGATTCCCATAATTCCAAATATCACTATGAAGTATTTCATGAACACCTTTTGCAAGTCTTTTCGTGTATACCCAAGGAGAAGAAGTGTTTTGATTTCGTATGCATTTCGGCTCATTAGAAGTTGTAAAAATTGAATCATTATTAAGCCAGATAGTAACAGCGTAAGTACTGATATGACAGATGTAAGCATTACTGTCTTTTCTAAAATGCTTTTAAGTCTTGCTGTAATCATTTGATTACTTTTTGCTTCAAGTCCTTTTTTTTCTAAAATGGTTGCTAGTTTACCAAATTCCCCTTCTTTTCCTTTGACAATCAATTGGTTGATTTTCAGTTGATTCATATTGCCATGTTTGTTGTTGCAGTAGTTCATGAATGTTTCCGGAATTAAAATAGCGTTAAATTCATTTGTAAATCCAATGATTTTTGCATCGAACCATTCTTTTTCCGGGCCATATCCAATT
>JBILIM010000065.1:0-7414 GCA_044349985.1 Crocinitomicaceae bacterium | reverse complement strand
CTTTTTTTATCCTATTTTCCCAATCAATTATTTCTTCTTCTGCGTAGGTATTTGACAAGGATAACATTGGAAAACGATGCGCAACAGTTTCAAACTTCTTGGTAATATCACCTCCTACCCTCTTTGTTGGACTGAAATCATAAGCAAACTGAGGGTATTGACTTTCAAGATCCTGCAATTGTCTCAACATTACATCAAACTCATAATCTGAAATTTGAGGCTTACTCTCGACGTAATATAAATGATTATGGAATTCTATTTCTCGAATAAGTCGTTCAATTTCTTCCTTAATCTTGATTTCATTCATGTTGTGAATTTAGGCTTTTGTGCCCTTATCATTCTCGGCTTACCTTGTAAATCTTTCCGCAATTGAATGTTAACAAAACCTTGGGATTTTAGGAGATCGCAAACGGCATAATCAAAAGCTTCATGAATTTCAAAAAACAAAAAGCCTTCAGCCGACAAATTCACCATTGCTTTCTCACCGATTTTCTGGTAAAAAATCAAAGGATTCTCATCCGATACAAACAATGCAATGTGTGGCTCATAATTGAGCACATTCTCCTTCATTTCCAATCTATCCTCATCAGGAATATAAGGCGGATTAGATACCCAAATGTCGAAATTTTCAAATGATTTTAAATCATCATCGAGCACATCTAGTACCTTAAAATCGACATTGGAACCTGTCAAATTTGCATTCTCTTTTGCCAAGTCAATTGCAGCAACAGAAAGATCCACCCCAACAATTTCAGAAGTATTGAAAAGAGATTTCAAAGCAAGAGCAATGCATCCTGATCCTGTGCACAGATCAAGAATTTTAGGATTGCCTACAGTTGCAGTATCCTTTACCCAATCCACAAGTTCTTCAGTCTCAGGTCTTGGTATCAAACCTCTAACATCCGATTTCAATTTCAATCCATAAAAAAATGTACTGCCCATGATATATTGCAGCGGTTCATTTTTTTGCAATCGCTTCACAATTTGCCGAAAATAAAGTAAATCAGATTCAGACAATCGCAATGCGTTCGATAAGATATAATCATTTTCATCAAGTTGGAATCGCTCGAGAACAGATAGTTTTGTGATCGACTTTATTTCGCGTTCAGAAAAATATGCCGATAATTCCGACTGAAAATACTTCTTTAAAGCTTGAATTGAATTATCGGAAACAAACATGTTGTGTAATTTTATTTTTGCTTGTTTGAAAAATAAAAACTGAATCCAAAACCAAAAAGCAAATAACCGGACTTTGACTCAACCTTTTCACCGACATAACCGCCATTTGTCGATAGTCCCAACATAGACGGCAAAAAGACAAAATCCTGAATGCCATAACCTAGATAAAATCGATAAGATGTCCGCTCATCTGCCATCAATATAAGACCAAGAGCTGGCTCAGCGTAAATTGCATTCACTTGAAATGGGTTCACTCCTATTGAATCATTCAAATTGGTTAAAAAATAATTTTGGTTATAGCCGGCTTTAACTCCGAAATCGAGTGCTAGCGTTTCATTATAAAACTTTTGCCAACCAAATTTTAAAAAGGCAGCTCCCGAATGTAGTCCACCGGAAACAGGTTCAGGTACGCGAAATTCGTTAATAGTGAAGTAAGAATACCTCACTCCTGCTCCTAAATTTAAACCGTTTTTAAAAGTATATTGATAGTAGGTGGATGCATTCACCAACCCCTGCATAATATCTTCAAAGGCTTTGTTAGACATGGAATTAGGTAGACTTAATTCTATGTTATATGTATGACGAATATCGGTAGTTTGCGCGTAATTTCTCAACGAAAAAATCACAAGAATAAAAATGAACCAATACTTTCTCATATTGGTGTAAAGCTATAAAATTTTTAAATTATCTCTGCAAAAAGAAAAAAGCCCGGAGGCTTTTTTCTTGTGAAGTGGCTAGGTAATCTTTATTTAAGAACTGCATGAAAAACGCTCTGGTCAAATATACACCTACTTATTCTGGATTTTGTTCCAAATTCAACGAATAACATTTAAGATTCAATCAATTTTAATAAGCATGTAAGCCATAGGAACAATGAAAAAATTGCTAATTTTAAAAACAGATGAAGAAAATAAACCGTAAAGATTTGGCGCAGTTTGGCAACCTAGAATTGTTGGCCAAACAAGTTGTTGAAGGATTTATTACAGGTTTGCACAAAAGTCCTTTTCATGGGTTTTCAGTTGAATTTGCGGAGCACAGACTTTACAACAAAGGTGAGTCGACGCGTCACATCGATTGGAAATTATTCGCAAGAACGGAGAAGATTTTCACCAAAAAATACGAAGAGGAAACGAATTTAAGGTGTCAAGTGGTTATTGATGGATCAAGTTCGATGTATTTTCCACAGGATGGGGCACTCAACAAATATGAATTTTCTGTGATAGCAGCCGCTTCTTTGATAGAATTGCTCAAAAGACAGCGAGATGCAGTCGGCATTTCAATTTTTGAAGAAAAGCTCAGTGCCCATACCGCTTCAAAGTCTTCTTTATCGCATCACAAATACCTGTACGCTTTATTGGAAGAGCGGCTTCATCTGTATGATGAGAAAAACAAAACAAGCGCCAACACCATTCAGAATTTACACGACGTAGCCGAGCTTTGTAATAAAAGATCACTCATTATCATATTTACAGACCTTCTTGATGAACCAAACAAACTCGAAGAATTGATGGGTGCATTGCAACACATGAAACACAATAAACACGAAGTACTGCTTTTTCATGTTTTACAAGAATCCAAAGAATTAAATCTGGAACTTGGCAACAGACCCTATACTTTTATTGATATGGAAACGGGAGAACGCCTTAAACTTCAGCCCAATACCGTAAAAGAAAATTACAAAAAAGCATTAGAAAAGTACTTCGAAGAGGTAAAAATGAAGTGCATCAATTACAAAATCGATTTTATTACTGCAGACATTGACAAAGGTGTTGAAGCTATTTTGCTCAGTTATCTACTCAAACGACAGAAATTATTTTAATTTCCCGAATGCTCTGGACGGAGTAAGTCAATCAAACTTTTAACAGGGGAAAAAACAGTATCAGGAACTTCAACAAAAATTGAATTCCAATTTGCCATACCCCCATTCCACAGCCCTGGAAGTTCTGCGAATTTTATTTCGTGACCCTTGTAATTCTTTTCGACAATCAGGTAGTTTGATTGATCTGCAAATAACTCAAGATTGAATTTATCACCATTAAAATCTCTGGTTGAAACAACCATTATTACTGGATTAAAATGGGTACTCTGAGCGAGAAGGTTTGCATTAAGCTGATCGTTAGGAATTTGGGATTTCTCGACAATTTGCTTGCTAACACGACCGTTTTTCTTAACCCAAAAAGGCCCTCCGCCTGGTTCACCTTGATTTTTCACCATTCCACAGATTCTAAATGGTCTATTGAGTAGCTCTTGAATAGTATCCGTATCATTTATCAAATTTAATTCATCCTCGTTGAGCAACTGATATTTCATATTAAACAACAGAAATGCCTCCAATGATGGTGATTTCCATATTTCTTCAGCCTCCGTGCGTATGATAAGCATCAAACCAACGAGCTCTCTCCACATCGAAATACTATCGACTATATTGTCTTGATGAACAACATTATCGATATTTTTAACAAGAATAATATCGTCTTGTAAGGCATTTAAATTTTTAAGTAATGCACCATGACCCGCCGGCATTTTTAACACCTTTCCATTTGCATCAATAATCGGATTACCGCTAAAATTAAATGCAGTCACATCGGAATCCGTTGCTTGCTCAGAATACTCGATATGCGCTTCCTTTCCTTCAATTAATACTTCATTTATAGACTTAATGATATCCTTTCTATAAACATCTTGTATTGTGAAATGAATAGAGGTAGCGATCTCTCGAATACTTTGTGCTTGCAAAACTTGCTCTTGAAAGGGGTTAAGAACATTAGATTGGTAGCGATGAAATGGAATCAAACCTTTGGGAATATTTTTAAAATTCAGACCTTCTTCATTCAGAAGAAAATTTAAAAAAGATTGATGTTTTTTTTCAATCAACAACTCATGTTTTATAGCATCGGGTATTACCTCCCAAAAAGCAAACTTCTCGACGGCATCAAAGAATTGAAACACTGTTTTATTATTCATCAACTCCAGATTTCCATCGATATTGCTTAAAAAAGCGAACATACGCGACCCTGATCCGGATGCAGGAATAAAAAACTTCATTGAACATTCAGATTGTTCAAAAATTGTGATGCAAGCACTTTTCATTGCCTCATCTATACATACAATTCCACTATTTATAAGGCAAGGCTTGATTATTTCCCAATTCGAAATGGGATTAAAAACACGATTAAATTGCTCTTTTATTGATGCGTCTAGTTCAGACATTCTGTTAAATAACAAAGAATTATTTATTTTGCAGGGTGATTTCTGCATTCGAATATATAAATTATCTATTGAATTCTAAGGATAGATATGATATTCACTCCCCATTTGTATACGATTTTGTTAATTCATGTTTGAAAATAAAAATCGACAAAAGTTTTAAGAAGCAACGAAAAACCTTGTCCTCTTCCTATTTAAAAAATAAAAATAAAATTATTATAACAGACGCAGGAGTTGGATCGAAGAAACTAGGAAATGAACGAATCGTATCGCACATATATAAATTGAGCTCTACAAAAGGAAAATATGCCGATCTTTTGTTTAAATTGGTAAATTATTACCAACCCTATCGTATTTTAGAAATGGGGACATCCTTAGGATTTGGCACTTATCATTTGGCAGGAGGTAATGTAAACGGAAAGGTGCTGAGCATAGATGCATGCATAAACACTCAAAATATTGCCAAATCAAGCTTGCAGAAACTTCAATTCGATAATATTGATTTTTTCAACGATACTTTTTTACATTTTTTTGAATCTTATGGTCTTTGTAGATGGGCATCACGATGGAAACGCTTTGATAGCATACATGACAACCTTAGAAAAACATACCCACGACAACACCCTTTTTGTTTTAGACGATATCCGTTGGAGTAAAAGTATGAAGGAAGCTTGGCTCGAATTGATAAAAATGGAAAAATACCACGTTTCAATAGACCTCTTTCGAATGGGAATACTAATCAAGAGGCCTCAACAAGCGAAAGAACATTTCGTCATCAACTATTAATACATGGTGTAGAGTACATCTAACATTTTTGCAGAAACAGGTTTTACTTGGTAGTCAACATTGTAACCTAGTGCATCGGAAACTTTAGAACTGTATAACTTAGCTGATGCGTCATCCGCATCTAAATTTTTAATATTAACACTACTACTAACAATGCCAGCTTCGCCATAAAACGTTGCAAACGTTTGTTCACCTGGACTAACTGCATTGATTTCATTAATATTATCAACCGGAACCGCCTCAATATTCATTTCAAAATCGGCTACTTCATCGTCCATTTGAAAAGCATTGATAGCAACTTTTTCTGGAACGACCGCTTTATGTTGCTCAATTACCGAATTGTTCTTTTTAGCCATTTCTATGGCATCGGAAAGATTTTCATTTTGTTCCGTTTGTTTGTTTTGAACCTCTTTTTCGTGTTTCCTATGGCTTTTGTTATTTTGAGCCAGTTGAATCGAATCAATTGGATTTAATTTTAGCGTATTAAAGACCGTAAACAAAATCACCGAAATTGCTGCAATATGCGCTAGTGGTTGCCTGTACCACTTTTCCTCTTTTTTATAGAGCAATGACGATAGATTTAAAAGATACCTTCTTTGTTTGCTATGTTCAGTAACGAACAAATCATCAAGTCTATTTTTAACTTCGGGATTTAGACGTATTTCATTATCAACTTTTAACGCATTGATTTCGGTAAAAACCAATTTGAACTGATTGAATTCATCTTCGTTTTCGCACCATTCTTTTAACATTGACTTCTCAGAAGCAGTCAACTCATTAAATGTCTTTTGTATTATTATTTCTATTAAAAAATCATCCATTTTCAGTTTATTTTATCACAGGACTAAATGCAGTTAATCCAGCAGCGAGGTATTTTGTAGCGTAAAACAACCTTGATTTTACAGTTCCCTCACTTATTTCTAAAACATCGGCTATTTCTTTCATGGATAAACCATCCATATGCCTCAAGGTAAATACTTCCTTATGTTTCGCATCAAGCGCATTCAATCCGACTATGAAAGCTTCTTTGAATTGACTGTCTTGAACTTTGTTCAACACATTTTCATTTGAATCGTAAAGTGTATAGTAATTATCCAAACCGTTTGAAACACCTCTTCGAACTTCTTTTTTCCTGTATTCGTTCTTACACATATTTGTTGCAACCACATAAATCCAAGTTCGAAACGATCTGGTAACATCGAAAAGCTCCGGTTTCTTTATAATCTTTGCAAACAAATCATGAACCATATCCTCAGCTAAAGTTTGATCCCTCCAAAGTAATCTAAGAAAATAATGAAATAGCGGTTTCGAATAGCGTTCATACAATTCCGTAAAAGCACTATGATTACCTTTTGAAAGTGCCTGCATCAATTCTTCGTCTGACCATGATTCGTATGATTTTTGGACAATTCTCATTTCGAGGACACTACTTTTTTAGTTGCTCTATTTTTTCGTTTTTACCTGACTGAATGGCGATTTTATTGATCAGCTCGTCCAATTCCATAACCTTTGAAACATTTTCCGCTTCTTCATAATAATCTTTCAAAAGAAAAAGCATGGGAAGATAATTTACCGAAAGTTGTTTGGACTTATCCGAGTTGGCATTAAGCATTAAGTTTTTTGATATCGATTCATAAAAATCTATATTTCTATTAATCAATTCATTTTTATTATTTTCTAATATAAAGGTTAAACCTTTAGTATAAATGGGATATTCAATTAATAAAATATAATCCTTTGGAAATGAAACAGAAATGTGAATATTTTTATTTTTATTATTTAATAAAATAGTATTAAAATACTCATTATCAACTATTTTATTGCTTTTAAAATCGACATTTAACCCTTTTATTCGGTTCATGAAAAATGTGCTTTGAAAAAATTCGAAAGGTAAAAGCGTAACATCATTTCTAAAATTTTCCACCTTTTGAAGGTATGCACATGCATACGAATCATCAAAACCATGAGTAAAAAGCACACCATTATCTGAAACTGAGGAAAGTAAGTCTCTACCGTAAATTAGCGCTGTAGAATCAATTCGATTCACTTCAACAAGCTTTTGAAAATAGATAGCAGCAGAGTCTGGTTTGTCTTTGATGAAATAATATGCAGCCAATTGAATTTGAACGTCGGTATTTTGGGGTTTTAAGGCTTCAGCACTTTTCAAGTATTCAATTTTTTCTACATCGTAATTACCTGCTATATAAGTAAAATAGTTGTATTCAAAAGATTGGTTATTTAT
>JBILIM010000064.1:0-7419 GCA_044349985.1 Crocinitomicaceae bacterium | reverse complement strand
AGAATCTTCTGTTGATACCAAAGAAAATGAAATGCGGAGAATATCCCAGGAGCTTCACGATGCGATAGGTTCAGAAATCAATGCCTTACGATTTCAGATTCACAATGCCGAAATGGAAAGTACTTTAAAAGAAAAACTTAATAACGAATGCATTAACATCAGCAAAAGTGTCCGAAGAATATCCGAAGAATTGATGCCTGTAACGTTAGAGAAACTCGGGCTAAAGGCGGCCGTAGAAAATTTTTTTGATCAAATACGCAAAGCAACAAACATAGAGGTAAATACCCATTATGAATGCAGCAATTCTTTTGTTTTGGAGGATAAAGCGGCTTTATCTCTTTTCAGAATAATACAAGAACTCGTCAACAATATTTTAAAACACAACAATGCCAAGAGCATCTCATTATGCTACTTTCACGATGAAACGAAATTAGAACTTACCCTTGAAGATGATGGTCATTTCTTTGTTCCGAATGTGAAATTGATGCAAAACCCTACCGGACACGGACTTTTGAATATCGAAAGTCGGCTTCAGTTAATTCAAGCATCCATCACCTTTATTGAGAACAAACCAAGCGGAACTGTTGTTAAGATAGGTTTAAATAAGTTATGTTCAGAAGAGTTAGAATTGGAATCGCAGAGGATCAAGAAATATTTCGAAGAGGTTTGAGTGAACTACTCAGTAAATTTCCGCATTACGAAGTGTGTTACGGAACCGAAAATGGACTGTCGCTTATACAAGAAATGAGCACGAATTGTCCTGACATCGCCATTATTGATTACAATCTTCCGCTTTTAAATGGTATTGATACCGTTAAAGAAATTCAAAAAAGATTTCCGAAGGTAAAAACACTCATGCTCAGCATGCACAGTGAAGAAAAAATTGTTCAAAATGCTTTTGAAAATGGTGTGAATGGTTATTTGAGTAAAGACGATAGTTTCAATGAAATCCCAACTGCAATTGATCAGCTCATGCAAAACCAATTTTACATGAATGATCGCTATACATCAGTATTGCTTCAAAGTCTTAAAAACCAAAAGAGTTCATTATATGAAGCTACTCAAAGTGACACGAAATTCACTTTTCTTGAATTGCAAATACTCGATTTAATTTCCCAAGAAAAAACCACGAAAGAAATGGCTTTTCATTTAAATAAAAGCACCAGAAGCATTGAACAGCACAAAACCAATATGATGCATAAAGCAGGTGTTCAAAATAGTGTTGGTTTAATCATGTTTGCCGTAAAAAACAAAATAATCGTTTTGTAGTCGTTCACGCTGTAATTACCCCTGCGGCTACGGTATTGTTGGTGTTTTCATTAATTAAAATAAACGCCCCTGTTTTTCTGTTTTGTTTGTACACTTCATAACATAAAGGATCCGCAAGTTTGATGGTAACCTTGGCAATTCCATTCAAAGGAATACTTCCCGAATTGGGTGTCTCTTCTAAAGTTTCAACATTAATGTCCGCATCAATAGCCTTTATTGCAGCTTTTGAAACAAAACTATTGTTTTGCAGCAGTAAATTCTGTCCATATTGAAACGGTTTATTATCCATCCAGCAAATGGTTGCCGCAATCGATTGTTCAAATTTGGAATTCACTTCGCTACCAACAATGATACTGCCACGACCTAAGTCAACGTTGTCCTTCAAATGAATCACACCAGGTTCGCCTTCATGAATTTCGTCAACTTCTACCTGATTTTTTTCAAGTGATTCAATAACCGTTTCCAACTCTAAAGGGAACAATTTTACCTTATCACCCTTTTTCAATGTTCCGCTTAATAATGTTCCTGCATAACCTCTATAATCCCGATGTATTTCTGTTTGAGGACGTATAACATATTGAATTTGAAAAAAGGAACTTTGTACATCTTTTACCGTTTCGATGTGAACATTTTCAAGAAACTCGAAAAGGGTTTCCCCTTTGTACCAATCCATGCTTATGGAAGGCTTCACTACATTATCACCTGCGAGTGCACTTACTGGAATGAAATTTATGTTTTTAAACTCCAGTCGATTTGAAAACGCCAAATATTCGGCTCTAATCTTTTCAAAACGTTTTTGGTCATAATCCACAAGATCCATTTTATTAATACAAATCAAAACTTGCGGAATGTTTAAAATGGAAGAAATGATGCTGTGTCTTCTTGTTTGATCCGTTATTCCTACTCTTGCGTCAATAAGAATAATGGCCACATCCGTATTGGATGCGCCGGTAAACATATTCCTGGTATATTGTTCATGTCCAGGAGTATCTGCAATGATAAATTTTCTTTTATCCGTTGAAAAATATTTGTAGGCAACATCAATTGTAATTCCCTGTTCCCTTTCAGACCGCAAACCATCCGTAAGTAAGGCCAAATCTATTTGCGTATCAACTCCGGTAATTTTGCTTTGTCTGGTTAGGGTCTCAATGACATCTGTAGATATCGATTGACTATCGTATAGTAAGCGACCAATTAATGTACTTTTGCCATCATCAACATTCCCAGCAGTAAAAAACCTCAGTAATTCCATTATTAAAATTTGTCTAAAATCTAAATCTCTATTAAAAGTACCCGCTTTTTTTTCTGTCCTCCATCGCCGCTTCACTTATTCGATCGTCCATCCTTGTGGCTCCCCTTTCGGAAATCGTTGTAGCTTCTAATTCCTTGATAATATCTTCAACGGTATAGGCCTCACTTTCAATGGCTGCAGTGCATGTCATATCGCCTACTGTTCGATAGCGCACATTTCTTTTGACGATCTTATCTGCAGGCTCCAAAGCAACAAATTCATTCACGTTCATAAGTTGACCTGCATCTGTTAAAATGCAATCGCGTTCATGGGTGAAATAAATAGAGGGAAGTGCGATTTGCTCTCTTGAAATATAGTTCCACACATCGAGTTCCGTCCAATTGGAGATCGGAAAAACCCTTACGTTTTCACCTTTATCTATTCTACCGTTAAAGATAGTCCACAATTCAGGACGTTGCTTTTTGGGGTCCCATTGACCAAATTCATCCCTCACAGAAAAAATGCGTTCTTTAGCCCTAGCTTTTTCCTCATCTCTTCGGGCGCCACCGATGCACGCATCAAACTCAAATTCGTTGATCACATCCAAAAGCGTATAGGTTTGAAGTGCGTTTCTGCTTGGAAACTTACCTTTACCGTCGGTTAAATTCCGCTGATTTATGGTATCCTCGACTTTTCGAACAATCAATTGCTCTCCAATTTCTTGAACCATTTGATCTCTAAAGGCTAAGGTTTCCGGAAAATTATGTCCTGTGTCGATATGCACCAAAGGAAATGGAAATTTTCCAGGTCGAAAAGCCTTTAATGCCAGATGAACCAAGCAGATGCTGTCCTTTCCCCCGCTGAACAACAATGCGGGTCGGTCAAATTGACCTGCAACTTCGCGAAGAATGTATATAGCTTCTGCTTCTAAGCGGTCTAAATAATTCATTCAATCAATATTAACTCTAAATACCGTTCCTATTGTTGAACTGGCATTTTATCAAGCACTCTTCAAATTATTTTTGATGAAACTTTTCATATCAAAACGAAATAAGAAGAATCCATCAAAGTTAAAAAAATAGCAGATTTAAATGGTCTTCTTCAAAGTTATAGGTTTTCGAATTTACCTTAAAGGCGATTTCAATAGGGTTAAAAAATTAAAAAAGTCATTTTTTGCAATCAACTATTGGATTTTAACAATTTTGTCTTAATTTTGTATCCGCTTTTAACGAAAAGTATACACAATTTTTAAATCTAACTGTTGTTAGAATCGTAAGATAAAAAATTGGTTTGGTAGTTCAGTTGGTTAGAATACATGCCTGTCACGCATGGGGTCGCGGGTTCGAGTCCCGTCCAGACCGCAACCGTTAAAAGCTTAAGCCCTGTAATTCAATGAGTTACAGGGTTTTTTATTTCACAAGGGACAACAATGGGGACAACACATTAAAAATAGTACTTCAAAAGCGTCCTCCTTTGGCGCTAATAAAAAATAAACCTAAAAAACTTCATGAATTCAAGAGTTTAACAATCCCTTATAAATCTTTGTCGTTTAGGGGTTTAAATATCGTAATTAACAAGAAATTCACTTCGAAAATAAAACTAAATAAATTTTCAATTACCCACTAATTTGTGCGGAAAATCAGCAAGTCTTTCAAAAATAAATTTCAAAAAGTTGGTGAATTTGACTAAAATTGTAAAATATGAAGGTTGTGTAACCTCAAAGTTCTTAAGACTTAAATAAATGAATGATTTAATTAGCGAAATAATCAATAATCCTGGGGCTTCATTAGCAATAATAGGAAATTTGATCATTATCGAAAGTCTACTTTCGGTAGACAATGCCGCTGTTCTCGCAACAATGGTGATGGATTTACCGGAAGAGGAACGTAAAAAAGCATTAAAGTTTGGCATCTGGGGGGCATATATTTTCAGGGGCTTAGCCATGATTTTTGCCGCTGTATTAATCAAGATATGGTGGTTGAAACCGCTAGGTGGATTGTATTTGTTGTATTTGGTTTTTGATTATTGGAAAGGAAAAAAGACGGTAAAAAAAGACGATGATATTTTAGAGAAAAACAACAATTGGCTTTACAGGGCCACTGTTGGTTCTTTAGGTAATTTCTGGGCAACCGTTTGTTTGGTTGAGCTTATGGATATGGCATTTTCTATAGATAATGTTTTTGCTGCAGTGGCTTTCACCCCAAATATTATTTTGGTTTGCATAGGGGTATTCATCGGAATTTTGGCTATGCGTTTTCTCGCACAATGGTTTGTTAATTTGATGGAAAAATATAGCTTTCTGGAGACTGCTGCATTTATTGTAATTGGTATTTTGGGGGTTAAACTTTCGTTTTCATTGTATGAGCATTTTTACCCTACTTCAGCGTTAAGCGAATTTTTATCAAGTGAAAAAGCAGATATAGGTATTTCTGTCCTCACCGTAGCAATTTTCTTTGTACCAATAGTAACGAGTTTATTGTTTGATTTTCCAAGGAAAAACACGCACAAGGAATAACCTTATGACCTTAAAATACTTCCGTTCTAAATGATAAATGGATTGCCTGTACATTTTTCAATACCATCAATTTAGGGTTTTAAATCAAAACGTGATATCCTTTACAAGTTGCATGTTTATCTAATAAGTAGCACAAAGTATTTTGCTTAGATTGACCAATAGGCGAATACTTTTAATTGATGGATATTATTTAATACTTTTTTCATTCAACTAAAAACAAAATGTCGCCCGATTGAGACGACATTTCATATAAATTCAAAAATTAGTTGTTGCGTAGGCTATACGCTTGGCCTAAAAGGCATACCTAACGGCCAGGCCTCCTCCCCACCCAAAACTTACATATGGGATTACTCTTAACGTTGGCCCTGTATCTAACGCAAGGTTTAAAGGAAAATCTTCAAAAGTATATTCAACGCCTACAACGCCGTCTATGCCTAAAAATAATCCACTTGAATATTGGGTATCGTAACCTCCATTGGTAAATAATCCAATATCTCCACCAAAACCGTAATACCATTCTACACCGTGGGTTAAGTCCTGATTGCGCTCATACAATCCCTGAAGCCATATATGTCTTGATCCACCGCCTAAGGAGATCTCCACAGCTGACGAACCACCTAAGAAATGTTTTGCATTTATTCCGGCACCACCATTATACGAAAAGCCCCCTTTAAAACCGATAGCGGTTGAATATTGCTGCGCTTGACCGGTAAAAACAAATAAACATGCTACAATAAAAATTAATGTTCTCATACGTTATTTTTTTACAAATTTAAGCTTTACAATTTTCCTGACACCACAAATGCTTTAGTTTTCAAGAAAGCAACTTCACCGGAAATTGAAAAAGCCTCAAACACACCAATATAGGTTCCAATTCTAGCTTTAACATTTTCATCTGTTACGCCATCCCAAGAAAAAACACCCTTCGTTCCCATCAATTCCTGATCGAAAACTGTTTTTATTAAACGGCCTCGGTCGTCATAAATGGTGAATCTCCCCAATAAGCTAGCTTCCAACATGGTGTAATTGATTAGCAATAGATCTTCGTAACCGTCATTATCAGGAGAAACAGTAGCACTTTCATAATTAAAATCGCCGTTTTGAGAAGCTGGATAGTACTGAGAATTCTCTAAACCCGGAGTGGCAAAGCCAATGGCTTCAGCGGCAGAATGCCAATTGGTTGGATCTGAAGAGGGTCGAACTTTATCAACACGCTCAAGAGAAACGCCATCCGTGTCATCCAATAATTGGAAATGCCAATCTGAAGCGTAGGAAACCGCATCCATTATTTGATTGTTATAGCTCAAATAAACCGTACTCGAATCCACATTATAGCTTGGAGTTTCGCAGAAAACAAATGTGCCATCCCCATAGAAAGGATAGGTTTGCTTGACAAAAACAGAATCTTTTCCTAAAACTGCAAAACCACCAGGTTTTAAGTAAAAATGATTGTTAACGGTTTTAAAATTGGAAATTGTATCGTCGTAATTTGCCAATTGCCAACCCTGTAAGTCAATAACTTTAGTTGATGTATTGACCAATTCAATCCAATCGTAACCGTTGGTATAGGGATCAAAAAGAATCTCGTTGATAATAACATCTCCAATTTCAGGAAGACCGGGAAGGACAAAAGTGCCATTTAAATTCGCTGCATTCATCCAACAATCAGCAACATTTTCGATATAAATAGTGTACGATTTACTTGTCTCAAAATTATCTGCAAACTGCAAAGTCACCATATTGGGGTACGCCCCCAAAACGAAAACCGATTGCAAATTCAGTAAAGGATTTGTTATATAATTGGCATTGGCTAAAAGAGTTGAATCCATCCCCTCAGAAAAATGTACTTCAAGGTAATTCGGTGCCAAAGCTATCAATTCACTTATGTTTGGAGTTGTTGTATCAGCTGTATCGTCAAAAACACTATTGATAAAACCCGGTGTGCCTCCTAAACCCGATTCTGACCCCCTCCAATTGTCTTCAGCAGAACAGGGGTCATTTGGATTGATAAGTTCTATAGCATAGCCCCCATCTTCTTTAATCGGATCTTTATACCAACTGTCCGTATATGAAATTCGGTCCAGTTCAATTCCATTTAAATCCTTAAGTACGATATCGTCTCCAGAATTATTTAAACTTGGAAAACTGCTTACTGGTAAAGCCGCAGTCGTTAAAAAAGTATCAACGTTTGCGGTAGCACAAATAATTTTATATGCACCTGGATAAAGCCAGCCTTCTTGAATCGTTCCATCTGAAGAAGCATCTCCAATCATCCAACCTGTTAAATCAAAATACTTGGAACTTCTGTTGTACAATTCGATATACTCTACTTCGGGCAACCCTACAACAGGTGAAGGGTCACAAATAAATTCATTGATAATAACATCTCCTGGAATCGGGTTTT
>JBILIM010000145.1:0-5111 GCA_044349985.1 Crocinitomicaceae bacterium | reverse complement strand
TCCATTGCGCATATGGATTCGGTTCGTTGGTTGGCATTTTGATAATTCCTAAATTCGCATTGAAGTGAGTAAGGATTATGAATATCGATTAGCGCTTTCGAAAACACTGAAAGGCAATCCCGAACAATTGTTTTGTTATTGGAAAGGAAGGGTCGCACTTTATGCAGCGCTCAAGGCAATAGGAATTAAAGAGGGGGATGAAGTGATCTTACCCGCTTTCACTTGCGTAGTCGTTCCAAATGCCATTATTTATTTGAAAGCAAAACCTGTTTACGTCGATATTGATAATGAGTCATTGAATGCTAAGCTTATCAATATTAAAGCAGCAACAACGGAAAAAACAAAATGCATTTTAATTCAAAATACGTTCGGTCTTTCCTCTGAAGTTGATGAAATTGTTGCATTTGCAAAATCAAAAGGCATAGTCACAATTGAAGATTGTACACATGGTTTTGGAGGAATGTATAACAATCTGCCAAATGGTGTGCGTTCCGATTTTGCCTTCTTTTCAACGCAATGGAACAAACCCTTTTCAACGGGTATCGGTGGAATTTTATTCGTGAACAATTTGGATTTTATGAAAGCTGTTGAGCAGGAAAATAATTTTCTAATCAAACCAGGCTTCAAAAAAGCATTTGTTTTGAAAGCATTGATCCTTTTTAAAAAAGCATTCCTTGGAGATCGAACCTACTGGTTTTTCGTAAAATTGTACAGATATTTGAGTAAAACGGGTGTGGTAGTAGGTTCCTCATCAGGGACTGAAATAACTTCAACAGAAATGCCTGATAACTATTTTATGGGTGCATCTTCGGTTCAATTTGTTGAGGGAATTAAGGCGCTTAGAGGTTTGGATACGGTGATGAAGCAACGAAAAACAAATGCCGAAATGTATACCAATTGGTTACGAACCAACGATAAAATTTACGTAAAAGAACGTTTAAGTGAAAATCACGCATTTTTAAAATATCCAATTCTCGTAAAAGATCGCTCTACATTCATCTCAAAGGCAGAAAAGGCATCCATTCGATTGGGTGATTGGTTTTTATCGCCCATTCATCCGGTTAAAAGTGATTTTGAAAATTGGTATTTGAATCCGCAAAATTTTTCAAACGCATCATTTGTCAGTGCGCATATATTAAATTTACCAACAGAAATTAAAAATCCAGAAAAGGTTTTGGCTTTCTTGAGTCAAAATTGTGATGATATACTTTAATAGGTTAAGGCATGATACCATTTTCCCCACCAAGAATTGACCAGAGGGTTATAGATGAAGTAACAGAAGCACTAAAGAGCGGCTGGATTACAACGGGGCCTCGAACAAAACGTTTTGAGAAAGAGATAACGGCATATTGTGGTTGTAAAACAACTGTTGCGGTTAATTCATGGACCATGGGGATGCAGGTGTTTTTGGATTGGTGGGGTATTCAAGAAGGGGATGAGGTCATTTTGCCCGCATATACCTACTGTGCATCTGCAAATGTTATTGTTCATGCAGGAGCAAAACCTGTTATGGTAGATATCAATCAAGAGGATTTTAATGTTTCTGTTGAGGCGATTAAAGCGGCCATTACACCGAAAACAAAGGCAATTATTGCTGTTGATTTAGCCGGTTATCCGTGTGATTACGCTCAGATTAATACACTTGTTGATGCTCCTGAGGTCAGGTCTATGTTTCAAGGGAACAATGCATTGCAAAACAAGCTTGGCCGAATTGTCGTTATTGCCGATGCCGCGCATAGTTTTGGAGCTGTTTATCAAGGTAAACGAAGTGGTGCTTTGACAGACATCACGGCTTTCTCATTTCATGCGGTTAAAAATCTTACCACAGCAGAAGGTGGTGCACTTTGTTTTGATTTACCCGAGACTTTTGATCATCAGGAGATTTACAGTGATTTTTGCACTAAAATCCTTCACGGTCAGAATAAGGATGCACTTGCAAAAACTCAAAAAGGAAATTGGCGTTACGATGTTGAAGAACCTGGTTTCAAATGCAACATGACCGATATTCAAGCGGCTATAGGATTAGTTGAACTCGAGCGTTATCAAGAAAATTTAGAACGTAGAGAAGCCATTTTCGATATGTATGATGAGGCCTTCAAAAATGAAGATTGGTCCATTCTACCTTTGTATAAATCTGAAGATAAGCAGAGTTGTTATCATTTATACCAGCTCCGAATTCGAAATTGTGAAGAACAAGATCGCGATCGAATCATGCAAGAGATTTTTGATCAAGACGTTGCAGTTAATGTACATTTTATTCCACTTCCTTGCCTTACAGCATATAAAAAGCGTGGATATGACATCAAAGAATATCCCGAGACATGGAATAAATACAAAAATGAAATATCATTACCCGTTTATTTCGATTTAACCAATGAACAGGTCCAAATGGTTGTTCATGCTGTTAAGAATGCGGTGAACAAAATTCTGAAATCGTAAGCATTCAAAAGTGAGTAAGCGCCTTTTTGATATCTGTTTTTCATTTTGTATCCTAATTCTCTTTTTACCATTGGGCGTTTGCATAGGTTTATGGATTGCAATTGAATCTAGAGGTGGCGTATTTTTTACTCAGGAGCGAATCGGTAAAAATGGCGTACCTTTTTTAATGTACAAGTTCCGATCTATGAGGAAATATGCGGAAAATGATGGCAAACTTACAATCGGGATGAATGATCAACGCATTACGCAGTCAGGGCGTTTCATCAGAAAATTTAAGTTGGATGAGTTTCCTCAGTTTCTCAATGTACTGAAAGGAGAAATGAGTTGCGTTGGACCTCGACCCGAAGTTAAAGAATTTGTCGATTTGTATTCAGAAGAACAAAAACAAATTCTCAGTGTGAAACCAGGAATTACGGATTTAGCATCTTTAGAGTACTTTGAGGAAAATAAACTGCTTGGTTTGGCTGAAAATCCAAAGGAAACGTACATCAATATAATCATGCCAGCAAAAATCGAACTGAATAAAAAATACTTGAGTAATCCAACGTTAAGAGCAGATCTTAAAATAATTTGGAAAACCTTTACGAAAATGCTCGGAATTTAGCCTTTACTCTATTAAGAGAACAAGTCCGCAACCAATGAAAATGGCTATTAATTTCAATAGGTTAAACTTGTGGTTCTCTGAGGTTTCAAATATAATGGTTGTGGATATATGCAAAAACATACCGACAACAACTGAAAGAATGATTTCATAATTCAACCAGATGTTTTCAGGATTGGTGTTCATCCCAAAAACAACACCTATTGGCGTCATTGCAGCAAAAAGTAATAAAATGAACCACGACTTTGTTATTCCCAACTTGGTGTGCATGAGCAAGGTCATCAGAGCAATTCCAACGGGCAACTGATGAAAAACAATACCTAAGAGTAAGGAATTGTTTTCATTGGCATGGTGATGTATTTCGTTGGATAATTGAGCTATTTCAGTTCCTGTTAATTGACTTCCCAAAGGTATTCCCTCCAATACAGAATGCACAGATAGACTGATAAATAATCCCCAGGGCATTGTTTGTCCTTTGTGAACATGAACGTGACCATGCTCTATTCCACCAGAAAAAAACTCTAAAATCAATTGTATCAGAAATCCAATTAAAATATAGATGCCAATGTGTTCGGTTTTACTTCCGTAGAGTTCTGGAATAAAATGTAAAAAGGCTATTGAAAGTAAAAATCCACCGCTGAACGCCAATAGTAATTTCACAAATTGGTTTTTATTGGTTTGCTGTAAGTAAGTCACCAATATCCCACCAAGTACAACTGAAAATAATAAGCTGACGATAACAATTAAACCACTAACCATTTTTTCGTGCAATTAAAATCAAACGATCCGATATGTTTTCATCAAAAGCATGTAAACCATAATCGCCAAAGGTTTCGATTAAAGAAAAACCGCAATCGCTAAATAATTTTTCAAAATCTGTTTTTTTCAAAGCTTGAACCTTTTCTTGATAAGAGAAGTATTGGCCCTGATCCTCAAAAGTGATTTCTTTGATAATGTGCGTTCCCGTATACTGTCGATTTAATTGGAATTGGATTCCGTTTACAACTTTGGTTTCGTTTGCAACTAATTGATGCAATACGCGATGAACATTCATGAAATCAATAACAAAGATGCCATTTGGATGCAACATTTCGAACACCGAACGTACCACTTTTTCATTGTCGGTCTTTTCATCAAAATAGCCAAAGCTGGTGAACAGATTAAAAACAGCATCAAAAGAGTTGTTGGGAATAATTTCCCGCATATCTTGAACAATAAATGCTAAACCGTCTTTTTCCATGGGCTTTGCCGCATTGATACTGTTTTCGGATAAATCTGCACCTAAAACATCGTAGCCTAGTTCATTGAGCGTAACCGAGTGCCTTCCTTTTCCGCACGCCAAGTCAAGAATTTTTGAATTGACTTGAAGTTGTAAAAATTGCGTCAAGGATTTAATAAATTGTGAGGCTTCATTTTCGTCACGATGCTGATACAACAAATGGTAGTATTTGGTATCAAACCAATCTTTAAACCATGACTTCTCTTCCATACCGCAAAAATACAATTTATAGCATTGTTTATCGCCATAAATGATGTATTTCAGAAATTGACGAGTTTTATTACATTTGTTAAAACTGCTTGAATGCCTAACAATCAATTGTATGACTTTTTTCGCCAACTGGATCAAGAAGGGGTTGTCTTGTCCTACAAAGGTTATATTTCTCCTGAGTTGATTGCTTCCATTTTAAAAATAGTTGAAGACAAACTAGAATATACGGAGCATAATTCGGTAATTCGTAAAAAAGTGTACAACATTCTAGTTGAAAGTCTTCAAAACTTGTATCATCATGTAGATTCCAACCCGAATTCAGCTGATTCATTCGCGCATGAAAGCCGTTCCGTAATTGTTTCTGTCATAAAAGAACGAAATACCTACTTCATCCAGACAGGTAACTTTATTAAAAATGAGTCTTTAAATACTTTACTGCAAAAAATCGATGTGCTTAATGAACTGAATGTTGAAGAATTAAAAAGTTTATACCAACAGCGCTTAAACGCAGCTGTAATTTCTGATAAAGGAACAGCGGGTCTTGGTTTGATTGACATGTTGAGAAAATCGGGAAATAAAATA
>JBILIM010000063.1:0-7437 GCA_044349985.1 Crocinitomicaceae bacterium | reverse complement strand
TTTTTTGGTATAAATTTTCCTTTGTTTCGAAGCAAGATTTTGGCTGCACTTGAGGCGCTGTTCGGTGCCTTATTTTTTAATAGTAATAATCCCAATAACAATTGACAATACCATACCAACAACAGAATAAATCATTGAATACCGGTAATCAATTTTTGTTGATTTGCGTTTGTTAAATTGACTGTATCGATGAACGGCAAATTGGTTAAATAACAAGTGAATGGGGTGATATCCCATTATGGATTTAAATATTAGTCTGCTTATTTGAGAATATATTAGAACGCTAAAAGGTACTACTGCGGTTAAAAAATCTTGGTCTACTTTGTACACAATCCAAAGCATACAAATTAATAACCATCCGACCAAAACATAAATATTTCTTAGCCATTCAACCAAAGGTGTTGTAAGCAGCGCAAACCAAGCGAATACAAAAACCAATGCATCAAGATTTTTCCAAACTTCATGGTCTTGAATTTCTTGTTTGTTGTTGAGCAGCCCGATTTCAATTGATAGTATAATAATCAATATTATTATGACCAAGTACTTTGGTCTTTTTATATCCAAACCGAATTTATTTATGAAGCGATCTTTTCTGTTCATTCCAATTGTTTGTTAGATGCAGCTATGGGTTTCGAGCTTGGCGTTCGTACGTTTACTTAATATTTTCTTTCAAAAGACTTGCCATTAAATCGATACACACCATTGGGTCCTCCGCCAAACCACAATTCTCCATTTTTACTTTTGTAAATAATCCAAATAAGATCACCATCGAGACCATCCGCGCTAGTAAAATTTTTCACGGAATTGCCATCATATCTCCATACACCAGACGCTGCAGTCCCAAACCAAATATTCCCTGACGCATCCTCACCAATGGAAAAAACTCTGTCCAAGGAATTGCCTTTGGTATCTTCTTTTCTTAATTGATGTTGTTTTGTAAAAGGGATGAATTCTTTACCATCATATTTTAATACTCCGATGCCCCCAATTGTACTTCCCCCACTATTATTTCCAATCCATAGATTACCATTGCGGTCTTCCATTATGCATCGAATATGCAAATATTCTGTTGTACCATTTAACCCTAATGAGTCATTATTAAATATTTTAAATTGCTTACCGTTATACCCAATCAATGCACCATAAGTCCCAAACCAAACTGTTCCATTTTTACTTCTTACAAAATTTGTTGAAATTGAATAGGCATTCTCTTGCCCTGATTTTGTTTTAAAAGGAAATGTGCGATAAAAAAGCTTTTGTCCGTCATATTGATACACACCGGGTGTCCCTTCAAGTTTATTATAGCCAGCGGTTTCATCGCCTTTAAACCATAAGTCGCTATTTGTTAATGTCCATTCATTTATTGAATCATAATTCCTTTCCTTATATGCAGTTATTTTTTGACCGTCATAAATACTTAATCCTGTCCCACATTCAAACCATATTATGCCATTTTTGTCTTCATAAATACTCCTTACTTGATTGTCACTTAACCCGTTTTCTTTTGTGAAGTACTGGAGTTCCCCGTTTTGAATCAAACAAACTCCTTCGTTGTAACTACCAAACCAAATATTTCCTTTACTATCCTCTAAAATTGAACGAACTCCTGTTGTGAATTTCAATAATTTACTGTCAGTTTTTGTTTGTACTATCTGATTTTCATTATTTGATTGAATTTGACTATTACAAGAGATTGCCACAATATTCAACAATGTGCAGCAAAGAATGAATTGGTATTGTTTGTTTGATTTTATCTTCATTCTAACAGTGTTTTTAGTATGATGCCTGCCCGTGAAGACACAGGGAACTAACAAATATAGCACTTTCGGCGCTGGTACTTACTTGCTGTTATGCACATCTATAAACCAGTGTCCTTCCATATTTAAATTTCGGTTGCAGGGAATGTAGATCTCAAACCATAAACTCCCCTTTTCTTTCCTAGTGAACCTATTTTAAGTTAATCTGTAAAAAGTTCTTAGCACTGTTTAATGCAACCCATATGTCATGAGCGTTTTATTTATTGTTTTCATTTTGATGTCCTTTGCCGCTGTGGGACAATTAGATACTGTTCAAGAAAAAATTTTGGCTAGTAACGATAGCATGGACATCCAAATTTTGAGAGTGACTCTTCAGGACAATCACACAAAGTATAACGATTATTATGTGATTAGCAATTATTATATAATAAATGAAAAACGAAAAGATTCATTATTGTTCAAGCATATACAAGGAGATTATCCTGAGTATTTGGATACGGCATATTTGGATTTTAAACAATTGAACCGCGTAGGAAGTAATGAATTGATTTTAGAATATGAGTATTCAGGGTCGCACACTTATACTGGATATCACCGTAAAATTATAATTGTTGACCTCGATTCACTTCATGTTATGTTTAGTATGGAAATCGAGGCTATGGGGCAACATTTCTTTGGAGAGGAACTAGGAGATCATTATGGATTCAGGTACGATATATCTTTCGAAAACAGTGATATAATTATAAGAAAACCGATCGATACAAGTGGGAACTATACTCAAGAAAGGTTCGTAATTCTGGAGGGTCAATATGTAATTAAAGAATAGGGATTGCCTTTCCATCAATAAGTTGTCTTTCAACACCAAATAAGAATTGGGGGAAGAAAGAAAAAGAACACACCGTTTAATTATGTGTCTTTCAAACATTGGTCATTCGAGCCACACGGTCGCTGCGTATAACGGTTTGCAGGTTCACGCAGGGCGGGATTTTTTGGAGAAAAGTTAGTTCGTAGCACTGAACTTTCGGCTTGCATAAAGGTGTCTGCGAGGCACTGAACCCCCGCATTGGGTGTAGGTGCTGTTATATGCCAGTTATTTTATCAGCTCGTTTATATATTCTGTCCATAGTCTTTTATATTCTTTCGCTTTAACTTCTGTCATACTACCATGCACAACTGCAAATTCTTCTCCTGTCAGCTCGTTAAGTATCCAAGATGCTCTACCTGCAATTGTAAAGATGTCCTCTTGCATGCCTCCACCATGTCCAAAGAATTTTAAATCACCCGACCCAATTCTATCCCAAATAATCAAGTCAGCCGTATTTTGCAAACCAACTTTTGTTTTGATAGTAAGTCGTGCAACAAGAAATGGAAATGCTTGATTATAGTTCTTTATACACCAACTTTTAGCGGCACAGACTGTCCAAAAGTTTTTCGCAGTATCAATTGTTGCGAGAGCATCTTGGAGATCGAAAGTATCTGGATATGTTGCTCCATAAAACTCATGGTCGATTCTTGATTTTTCTGCGTCATTCCATTTTTTTGGTTTTACAAAATTGTCAGGAAGTCTATACTGATTAATACTTGTGTCAACTATTGAAAAGTAATTAAACGTATCTTTTCTTACTTCAATAAATTCTGAAATGGAAGTTAGTGAGTCAATACTTGATTTAGAGATTGTTTTCTCTGTCTGTCCGAAAACTGAAATATTTATAAACGTGAATATTATTGTCAGAAGTCTCATAATAATTGGCTATGACGTTTTCCAAGTAGGCAAAGTCGCCTAACAAATATAGTGAATTTTGCGCTTTTGCTTATTAGGTTTTAGGTGTATTTTCATATTTAGTGATATCAGTAAAGTCATGATAACCTCCAATATAATAACTCGGTTTATTTCCTTTTAATCCAAGTCTATAAATGCCAATTCCAGAATAATATTTATGATTTTTTCGTACTGGAGCTAATGTTGTAATAATAAACCTCGAATCTTTATCTTTGACAAAAGGTGCTTGAATCGAGTATGCAAATTTCATAAGTTTTCCTCCGTCTCGAGCACTCTCATTTATTGTAACTGATTTACCATGCCTTCCACTTTGAAGTGTCGGAAATAATTCAATTGAAGGCGTATCAATTCCTTGTAAATTTTTTAGCGGTATTTGCGATTCCCTGCTCCAAAATAAATTCTCAAATCGATTTAATCTCATTGGTAATTGAGTGTGAAATCGTTCAAGTCCTTTCTCGTCTTTATTGTCATTTTTAAGTAATACAGCATTAGAAGAGAAAAACTTCGTTGAAGCGCGGAAAAAAATCATAGTTTTCACTTTGGAATAATACCAATCAACAGTATGTTTGTTCCACGGTTCATAAAACACTTCAATTGCATCAAATTGAATTATTCTGACTTTGCTATTATTGAAAATGTAAATTTCTCCTATTGTCATTTTTGAGTGGTTGTGATTAGATCTAACGGCCCGCGCCTAGGCGAAGGAGCCGATTTTTTAAATTTAGTTTTTTCTGCAATCAAAAATCTACAGTTTTTCAATTACACGTTTTTTGCATCAAGATTCTGTCTCTTTAGCCAGGTGTGTGTTAGCAGTATTCTATTTTATTGACCATTTAATAAATTCATTCATCACTATGGACCATTTTCCATTTTGATAATCTGGCTGGCCATTTTCATTAATTGGGAAAAAGTTATGTTCAAGATTTGGATATCGAATTATTTGATAATTAGTTTTACATTTTTCAATAAAGTATAGAGGTAGTAGGTCACAGAAGTCACCATTAATGTCATTTGAACCGTAAGCTATGTAAATTGGAATTTTTAAGTCGATTAATTTATTCAATTGACTTTTTGAAAAAGAAACCCACGATTTTACAAAGGAAACATCATCTGATTGATAATTGTTAAAATAACTGGCATACTCATTTACAACTTCGTGTTGAATCGAATCTGCTTGCTCCCAAGATATTTCTCTAGCCTCAGCTTGTTTTCGTGCTATTCGAATGTATTGATCTATTCTTCCCAGCGGGTTAAAACCAAAAAGACCAAGTTGAGTTACCTTTTTATTTGATGAAGCGATTGCTAATGCCACATGTGATCCTTGAGAATGCCCTGCAATCAAAAGTTGATTTCGATCTACCCATTTCTGTTTGCTTAAAAACTGTAGTACACAATTCGCTCTCACAACGTAATTATCGAGATAATCGGCTCTTATAAAATCTGGAGAATAACTATTCTCTTGGGCTGTATCTAGAACATAATTAAAAGATTTGTTTAAATGATCTAATCCAACAATTACAGGAGTTTTAGGCATTGAAATCACGACAACATGATAGTTTTTCTTCATTTCGTCTACATCAAAATTATTGAGTGAAACAGGAATAATTCCTTGTTCAGGAAATTCAAAAAATAAAGGAACAGGTTGTGAACCTTGACAATAAAGTAAAATGGGCTTTTTGATATTGAAATTGGTATCTGCGACTACAAAATCTATCGTATCCTTTTTATGTGTTAATTGAAAATGGGAGTAATCATTAGCTATATTATTTTTTCTTTGGCTAAAGCATGAAATTGAAATAATCAAGTAAATCAATAATTGGATTTTTTTCATCTGTTTTGTTTGTCTTAAGATTACTGCTGACGGTTTGCAACTATGAGACGCGGGCTCCTCCGTTGTATTTGTTCAGCCCATACCTATTCGTTGATGTTATGGGTGTCATTCTATTTTTACCAATGTTAACTCAAGATGTGAATATTGATCAATATAATATTTTACCTGAGTCTGTATGCCTGTTTTCAAAATGATCTCTTTACAATTTCTCGTCCAGACTGTGTTTTGAAAGGGATACATTTTAGTATAATATTCACTTCGATTATAAGGGATTCCGGTTGTTGGACGCTGAACAGAGTATATTGTTAAATCATGATATTCTCCGAAACTAATGATCCATGTGTCATACAAGGAAATGGTCGTACTATCAAGATAATGAGTATGTCCTGACCTCAATGCCATTCTCAAGATTAAAGTGTCCTGATTAAAAATTGTATTAGAATCGAGGCTAACGTTTGTAATATGCCAGTTGTTCATGTGAAGTTCTTCGTCAGTAAGCTTTTGAGCTGGCACTGAAAATGATGTTAATAGAATAATTGAATGTAAAAGAAGTGATGCAATTGACGTTGCACTAAAGAGTTGTTTGTTTGGATGTCCGAACTTAATCATAATACATTATCCTATTGAATGTTACATTTAATTACCCATAACGGTTTGCAAGAAGGCGTTCGACCCGCTGTTTCAAATTATTTGTATTCCGAAGATAGAACTTTTTCTTTCAAACTTATTTTTGTTTAGCTGCGCTGCTGACTTCGTCGGTCGAAGCAAGTTCATGGGCTGGCGCTTGCACGCTGTTACCAGCATTATTCTCTAGCCATCTTTTTAAATTCCTTTTAAATAAAATATGAGAGATAAAAGTTGGGGTATTTATTTTGAAATTATCTTGGATCATTGTGAAGTATAATTTATTATCTGTGATAAATAGAACTACAGTTCTTGCAAATTTTGAGTCATCTTTGAATTGATCCATTACAATACAGTAATTGGATTTTCTTCGAATTTTATAATTTTCATTTTCTGAGAATAAAATAATAGAATCAAAAGTGTCTTGCTCATTAAATGTTGTTGGAATCGTTTTTAAATGCAGTTCGGTTATTTTCCTAATTGCCAAATTAGAGCCTATAATTATTACGAGTGGTAAAACAGTATATCCAATGAATTTTTCATTTGGATTGTTTAAATCAATTTCAAAAAATAGTATAAGAAGTGGACAAACTACAAAGCCAAAAATGATTGCAACAGGAAAAATTAGTGCATCAAAATATTCTCCCCAACCTTTATCATATTGAAGTTTTTTTGAATCAATACTCTTTATAATATCTATGTTATTTAAGGTTCTCATTTATTGCTGGTAACGTTCCCACGCCAGGCGAAGGAGCCGTTTTTTCAAATTTACATTTTCGGAACCAAGATACCGGCTCTTACGCAAGACATATGTTAGCAACCGTCTGAATCTAAATTAATTCATTAAGATCTTGTCGCCCAATTATTGTCATAATTTCCACTAAATCTTCATTCATTTTGTAGAATATGCTATCTACACCGCAAACACAGCGTCTATATCCGGGTTTGATGAAATCAACAGATTCAAATGATAGTGGATTTTCCGCAATAATTTCAAAATGCACAAAGAATGATTCAAAATACTTGTCAGCTTGTTTTATCCCAAATTGTTTTACGCCATAATGATGGATTCGAATCAAATCTTCCTTGGCAACATTACTCAATTTGTATTTAGCCATTCAGCAACTTTTTAGATTGCTTAAGAATTTCTGATTTGGAATCCTTTGTGAATCCTGATTTCTCTGCACGGTCTAGCTTTAGCCGAATTAAGTCAATTTTCTGTTGCTGATTTCGAGCCTGACGAATTAAATCATTCACCAATTCACTCTTACTTGAATATTCTTTATTGTCAATTTGACTTTTAAGCCATTCATCATTTGGCTCAGTAAATGAAATGCTTTGTCTTTTCATAAAACTTGTAATTTGGTGTAAAAATACACCAATAACGCACCTGATGCAAATTTATTTTTGAGTATGTTTAGGGAGCGATAATGTTTGCTAACGGT
>JBILIM010000062.1:0-7467 GCA_044349985.1 Crocinitomicaceae bacterium | reverse complement strand
TTAATGGCCATGGGAATACCTATTATCTGTAATTCAGGTGTAGGTGACACCGATTCGATTGTGATGGAAAATGGTGCTGGAATGGTACTCCATTCACTAAGTAAAGAAGCATACAAAAAGCAATTGAACGCAACATTTGTTTTCAATCAAACACAATCCGTGGCTGCAGCTCAAAAAGATTTTAGCTTGAAAGAAGGTGTTACCAGATATCAAAAAGTTTATGAAACCATTTTGAATAACATTTAGAATAGGAGAAAATGACTAAGAAGATCGCTTTTATCGCCCCCTACCCTATTGAACAAGCGCCTTCCCAACGTTTTAGATTTGAACAATATCTTGAGTTCCTTAAAGAATCAGATTGTGATTATAGTTTTTTCCCTTTTTATGATTTTAAATCGTGGCAATTACTTTACACCAATAAAAGTGCATTTAATAAGGCATGGGTGGTTTTGTTGAGCTATTTCAAACGTTTTTCGTTGATCTTCAAACTACGGAAATTTGATTATATCTTCATTCATCGCGAGGCAACGCATATTGGTCCGCCTGTTATTGAATGGATTATTGCCAAAATTTTACGAAAAAAATACATTTACGATTTCGATGATGCCATATGGCTGCCCAATTACAGTGAAGGCAATTCCAAATTCCATCGTTTAAAAGCCTATTGGAAAGTGAAGTATTGCATCAAATGGGCACACCGAATTGCTGCAGGAAATGCATATTTAGCGAATTACGCCAAGCAATTCAATGCGAATGTATACGTCTTGCCTACAACCATAGATACCGAAAATTATCATAATGTCAAATGTAATCATCAGAAAACACCAATTGTAATCGGATGGACGGGCACACATACAACCATGCAATACCTGCATTCCATCGTTCCGGTTCTGAAAGAAATGGAAACAAAATATCCTATAGAAATCCAGATTATTTCGAACGAAAAACCTCAATTGAATTTAACTTCCTTGGTGTTTGTAAAATGGAAAAAAGAAACAGAAATTGAAGACCTTTCCAAATTTTCAATAGGAATTATGCCTTTAGAGGATACCATTTGGGCAGAAGGCAAATGTGGTTTTAAAGGATTGCAATACATGGCCTTAGAAATCCCAACAATTATGTCAGCCGTTGGAGTAAATAAAACAATCGTAGAATCTGGAAAAAATGGATTTTTGGTTTCAAACGAGGAAGAATGGAAAACAGCTTTTATTAGCTTAATTGAAGATGAAAATCTTAGAATGAAAATGGGATTTGCTGGCAGACAGCGCGTTGTGGATCATTATTCAATTCTTGCCAACAAAACACTATTTTTAAGTTTATTTGATATTTAAAACAGTACTTTACCATACCATTTACTTGTCATGCAACTCGTTTTCGCAACCCACAATCAAAATAAAGTCAATGAAATTCGTTCGCTTCTTCCTGAAAAAATGGAATTGGTATCGTTGAACGACATTGAGTTTTTCGAAACAATTGAAGAATCCGCAGATACCTTAGAAGGTAATTCTTTGCTTAAAGCAAATACTGTAAAATTGTACACCAAAAAAAATTGTTTTGCTGACGACACCGGTCTGGAAGTTGCGCATTTAAATGGTGCTCCTGGAGTTCGGTCTGCAAGATATTCTGGTGAAAATACAAACGACGCTGAAAATGTTAAAAAACTCCTTTACGAAATGCGTTTTGCGACCAACAGAGCTGCTCAGTTTAGAACTGTAATCACTTTATTAATTGATGATGATATTCATGTTTTCGAAGGGATTGTAAAAGGTCAGATCGGAAGAGCTCCTACAGGAAATAATGGCTTCGGTTATGACCCCGTTTTTATACCAGATGGCTATTCAATTTCATTTGCGGAACTTACACTTGAAGAAAAAAACAAAATCAGTCATCGCGCTTTGGCATTTGGAAAAATGATAGCCTTTTTGAGAGAATTTTCTTTGAGATGACGTTTAAGAAGAATTACCATTAATTTTTTTAATAATTATCATTTATTTTTTAAAAGAACTCCCTTATCCTTTTTATTTATTGGGTAACTTTGTGTTCAGTTTAAAATTCCAATTACATGCATAAAAATTCTACAATCAGTTATACGTTAACGGATGAAGCGCCAGCATTAGCTACATACTCGCTCTTACCCATTGTAAAGGCATTTGTTAAATCTGCTGACATTACCATAGAAACCAAGGATATTTCACTTTCATCACGCATACTGACTGTGTTTCCGGAGTATTTAAACGAAAATCAAATAGTAGAAAATGCACTAACCTCTCTTGGTGAATTGGCTAAAACACCTGAAGCAAATATTATCAAGACACCCAATATTAGCGCATCCATTCCGCAATTAAAGGCCGCTATTCTAGAGTTACAAGAGAAGGGTTATCGAATTCCAAATTATCCGGAAATACCTGATAATGAGGAAGAAATAAAAATCAAGGCTACCTACGATAAGATTAAAGGTAGTGCCGTTAATCCAGTTTTGAGAGAAGGGAATTCTGACCGCCGTGCACCGTTGTCTGTAAAAAACTATGCAAGAAAGCATCCGCATTCCATGGGAAAATGGACTCCATCATGCGCCACGCATGTTGCCCACATGAACGATGGTGATTTTTACCACAACGAGCAATCGATAACACTTCAAGAAGCCGATTCTTACAAAATCGTTTTTGTTAATGAAAATGGAGAAGAAAAGATACTCAAATCAGAAGCTCCATTGCTAGCTGGAGAAGTCATCGATGCTACCTTCATGAGCAAATCGAAATTGGTCGATTTTCTTAATCGTGAAATTAACGATGCAAAAGAAAAAAACGTATTGTTGTCACTTCATCTGAAAGCAACAATGATGAAAGTCTCTGATCCGATTATGTTTGGTCATGCAGTAAAGGTTTATTTCAGCGAAGTTTTTGACACTTATGGTAATACGCTTGATGACCTTGGTGTTGATGTTAAAAATGGCTTTGGTGATTTAATTTCAAAAATTGAAAGCCTACCAGAACCACTCAAAAATGAAATAAAAGCAACAATCGCCTCTTGCTTTGAAAACAAAGCAGAAGTTGCAATGGTGAATTCGGAAAAAGGGATTACCAATCTGCACGTTCCGAGCGATGTCATTGTAGATGCATCGATGCCAGCAATGATTCGAAATTCAGGTCAAATGTGGAATGCCAAGGGGCAATCACAAGATACCAAAGCCATATTACCGGATAGCAGCTATGCAACTATTTATCAGGTTGTTATAGACTTTTGTAAGAAAAATGGAGCATTTGACCCAGTTACAATGGGAACCGTTCCGAACGTGGGACTTATGGCGCAAGCGGCTGAAGAATACGGATCACATGACAAAACCTTCGAAATAAAGCAAAACGGTACAATCAAAGTTATCGGGTCTAAGGGGACTATATATTTTGAAAACACGGTTGAAGAAGGAGATATATGGAGAATGTGTCAGGTTAAAGATGCGCCCATTCAAGACTGGGTGAAGTTAGCGGTCAACCGTGCTCGACTATCAAATACGCCAGCAGTTTTTTGGTTAGACGAGAAAAGGGCACATGACGCGCAACTCATTGTAAAAGTCAAAACATACCTTCAACAATACGACACTTCTGGACTGGAAATAAAAATTCTATCGCCAAATGATGCAATTCAATATACCATGGAGCGAATTATCCAAGGGAAAGACACTATTTCAGTAACTGGAAATGTGTTAAGAGATTATCTAACAGATTTATTCCCAATTCTGGAAGTTGGGACTAGTGCAAAAATGCTTTCCATAGTACCTCTTATGAACGGTGGCGGATTATTTGAAACCGGGGCCGGCGGGTCTGCACCTAAACATGTTGAGCAATTCCTTGAGGAGGGACATTTGAGATGGGATTCATTAGGCGAATTTCTTGCCCTTGCTGCATCACTGGAACATTCTGGAATCGCATGCCAAAACAGTAAAGCGACGATTTTAGCAAAAACACTTGATGAAGCAACAGGAAAACTCTTGGACAACAACAAATCTCCTGAAAGAAATGTTGGTGATCTGGATAATCGTGGAAGTCATTTTTATTTAACTTTATATTGGGCAAATGCATTGGCTCAACAAAATGAGGATTTAGAATTAAAATCAAAATTTACACCAATTTCTGAAGCACTTAGCATGAATGAAACACGTATATTTGAGGAGTTAAATGCTGCGCAAGGTAAACCTGTAGACGTTGGTGGTTATTACGCAATGGATGCTAGATTAACTGAAAATGCGATGCGTCCAAGCAAAACCTTTAATGCGCTTATTGAGAATTTATCTTAAATGAAAATTAGCAAATCCACACTCTTTACATTCATAGTATTGCTTTGCAGCAATTGCGTTTTATTTGCTCAACAATTTAATCCAGAGGAATGGTTCGGGAAATACGCAGGAACCATGTATTTGTCATCAGGAGATAAAGGTGAACAACAAGAAATAGAAGTTAACTTCGAATTTAAAGAAGTAGTTAAGGATTCAAGCTGGACTTATATTATGACCTATAAAAGTCCTGAACTTGGGGAATTGACAAAAAACTACCTGATTTGCAAGCCGTTTGGTAGCCCTGATTCATACTTTGTACTGGACGAATTGGACGGAACTAAAATCGATTTAAGTTACAGAAACAATGCGTTTTTATCTTTTTTCGAGGTAGATGGAATGTTTCACCAATCCTCTCTGAGTAAAATTTCTAAAAACACCTTGAGATTTGAGTTATTTGGTTCATTCAGTTCCCAACCTACCAATGTTACAAATGCGGATCTAATCGACGAACAAGGCAATAACAGCGGCACCATTACAGTTGCCAGTTTCAATCCAATATACTGTCAAACGGTAACGCTTAAAAAAACACGTAAATAAAAAGTAGTGTGAAAAATCCAATCGCAATATGCATAGGAGTTGCGTTATTGTTTTTATTTGGTTGCGGTACGATTTCACCTGAAGCACCTAAATATGAGATTACCCCCCTACCCCCAATTTCACCAAGTTTATCTACAATTCATGTCCCGATAAACCTTGAATTGAAATCTTATTTGAATGAAGCCGAAAAAGCGGTACCAAGCACTTTAAAAGGAAAAGAAGAAAACTGCTCAGGAGTCAGTTATCAATATGATTTTAAGAGAGATCCCATTATTTTCAATGGAACTGGAACAACAATGAAATATAAAGTTAATGGACAATATGGTATTTCGATGAATTACTGTCCAACGTGCACTTATCTTTTCAATGATGAAGGAACATGTGTAATACCTAGAATTTATTTAAGTTGTGGAGTTGATGAACCCATGAGAAAAATGAGCGTTTCTTACGCCACAAACATTGCAGTTAATAATGATTACACCTTCAAATCAACAACAACTTTGCAAGATTTTCAATTACTTGATCCATGCGAAGTTTCATTGTTTAGTTTTGATGTTTCAGGTCAATTGAAAAAGCAACTCACACCTGTTCTCTCGGATTTAGAAAAAGATATCGATAAGCAAATTCGATCTTTAGCAATTAAACCTCAATTAAATGAACTTTGGGAAATGGCTTGTCAATCAATCCCTATTGAAAAATATGGATACCTAAACATCAATCCCAAAAACATTTCTTTAAATGGTTTAACTTTTAACGGCACCAAAGCACTTTTAGATGTTGTTGTTAGTTTGCAACCTACATTCACAACAGATCCAGCAAAATCAAACACTTCAAAACTCCCCAATCTCACGAAAATAAATGCCGATGAGGGATTCAAAATAGATTTAGATGTTTACGCGGGTTACGATTCTTTGAGTAGCATTTTGAATGATCAAATGAAAGGTGATACGATTTTCATTAAACGCAATGCTTTTGTTTTAAATGATCTTAGCGTTTCAGGTGCCATAGATCAAGAAATAACACTAGAAATTAATTTTGGAGGAAAAAGAAAAGGTACTTTATATCTTAAAGGTAGACCAAAATATGATGCCCAAACGCAAGAAATTTCATTCCCCGAACTTGATTTTGATTTGACTTCAAGAAACCTTTTATTACGCACTGCCAAATGGATGCTCAACGATAAAATCATTACAACTATTAGAGAACAAGCAAAATTTAACATTGGAACTGAACTGAATAAAGTAAAGCAACAACTTCAAAGCGAGTTAAATAAAAATAATAATGTACTTTTCAATTTAAAAACTGAGATTAAAGATTTAGATTTAATTCAAATTTTTCTTGATGACAAGAATATAATTCTTCGCATTCAAACGAAAGGAGACGTATCAGTTAGTGTAAAATGAAAAGGTTCCACAACTTGGCACTATTAATGTTTAAAAAATGTGATTTTAAAATAATTATGCGGTATCTGATTCCATTCCTTGTTATCCTTTTTTGCAACAATGTTAGTGCACAAAAAAGTTCTTTTTCAATTGCCGATTGTGATGGTTTCAAAACGATTGAAAAATCGGGAACATACAACTTAAAATTTACTGGAGAAACAGGTAAAAAAGATGATTTTTTAAAAAATACAAGTTTAAAAGATTCGCTTGATAAAAACATGATTTGGATTGCTTTCACCCCAACTCAAAAGGGTGTAGCGTCATTTCTTGCAGAGGTAGATAGGGAATATTTACAAATAGTAATCTTTAAAGGTTTCAACATAAACTGCAATTCCATATACAATGGAAGCATTACGGAATATTTAAAGTACACAGGAAAAAATCAAACCAATATTGGAACAAGTGCTCTAAGTGACAATGGCATTTTTAATGATATTGAATTACGAACAGGTCAAAAGTTGATAATAGGCTTTTGCACTTCTGCGAAAAGTACAGGAAACGTCACTTTCAAATTTAATTTTTCAACATCAAGTTCAGATACGGAAGCCATTGAACTTGTAGATAACACAAGCAAAGAAAACGACTTTTTACTAAGATTTTCAATTCGCGACCTCGAATCCGATGTTCCTGTGCCATCTACTACAACTATAGAAGGCGACGAAGCATTGAATTCTATCTATCTTGGGACTGATATTTTAGTTAGTTCTATTGGATCAACAACAATAACAGTTAGTTCCGAGGCAAAAGGATATTTTTTCAAGGATACGACCATTGAAATAGCTGCAAAATCAAATGAAGTTTTTGTTGTTCATCTTGACCCTATTGGGATTGGCAAAACAATGCAAATTGAAGAAATAGAGTTTGAAGCGGGTACCGCAGAAGTGCGACAAGACAGTAAAGATGAGCTCGATAGACTGACCCATTTTCTTTTACTGAATAGTGAAATTCAAATCGAAATTCAAGGACATGTTTATGCGACTGGAGAAAATACCATTTCAACACAAAGAATGTCAGAAGAAAGAGCAAAAGCGGTTATGAAATATCTTACAACGAATGGCGTGAATAAAAACAGACTCACCGCAGTAGGTTATGGAAACACTAAACCCATTTATGCAAATGCCGAAAATGAAAAACAACAACAGGCCAATCGAAGGGTTG